>JAKVCU010000149.1 GCA_022448955.1 Saprospiraceae bacterium | reverse complement strand
AGAGGGCATGCTTACAGTAGATTACTCATAGAAAGAGCAAAAAGCGACACCAAGAAATTTGGATATAAATATTTGTATTTATCCACTAGCCATGTCGGTTTTTACGAAAAGTATAACTTTAATTACATTGGGCAAGGGTATCATCCATGGGGGGCAGAATCTAGGATTTATGAAATCAAGGTGTAGTTGTCTATTCTTCAGCGGGTCCTTGTTGCTTTAAATATTCCCGAGGAGTAGTTAGTGTTAATTTTTTAAAGGAGCGATTAAAGGCTGTTTTGGAGTTAAAACCAACAGATAGTGCTATGGCTAAGAAGGTTTGATTTTTATATGGCTCTATCAACACTCGGCGCTTAAATTCTTCTACCCGATAAGAATTGACGAAGTCATTAAAGTTTTTACCAAAACCTTCATTGATCACTTTAGATAAAGTATGGACATTAGTTTGTAGCTGCTCTGCCAAGTCAGGAAGAGTCAACTTAGGGTTGAGGAAAGCTTGCTCTGCGTTCATTAAGAATTCAACTTTTTCTATCCATTCTTTATACTTTTCTCTTTCTTCTTGATCCGTAGAGGGCTTAGGTTCATGTAATTCTTCAGATTCAGGCAATTTAAAAAGTTCTGGTTGTCGCATGGCATAATAGCCAAGTATGTATACGGTCATAGCGAATATGGCCCATGCTGCATCTGTACTAATATCAGTGATATGATTGAGATTTTCATCTGTCCATTTAGCGTAAGCGCCAAAAGCATAGGTCATTAACCAAAGGAGAATACCTATGATTTTTAGAGACATCACCGCATTCAAAAACTGTGTATTTGGGGTATGTGCCTGGAAGTTTTGTGCGTCTTTCTGGTATTTATTGATGATACTTTTACACCAGAACCAGTAAAAGGTATTAAATAAAAGTGCTACTCCGCCAGTAATGATGAAAGTATTTTGGAAAGTATAATCAACAATACCTAGTCTAAAGTCATAATTATTCATTAGCCAAAAAGGAAGGTAGACCAAAAAATGCCCTAAAAAAGGTACTAATTGCAACCACCAGGTGTAGGTTAATTCTTTATGGGGCCGAAGTAATTTCTGAATATAGAGTAGAAATAAAGGGGCATACAAGAAAAAGATATAATCTGCAATGATATGCAACTTTGGCATTTCGGTGAATATATCCCTATAATAAGTAGAAACTCTAGCGATTAAAGCAATAGAAATAATAAAAATTAATAAAGACAAAATCCTATTCGCCGAAACATTATTATTCTGAAGTGTATTGATAGCTAGAATGAGTAACAAACCTTGGAACGCAGCCAATAGTAATACAAAAGTATAGGGATTAATTGGATTGGCATTTAGGTCTTCCCACGATTTGATTTCGCTTTTGATGATATTAGATTGACCTTTTTTAATGATATAAGTCCGATTAGCTCTTGCTCGGCCACTTTTTTTTCCTTCAACTGTTTCCCAGCTTCCCCTAGTAAATTTATATTGCAAAGTATCTTCCCGAACATCTATCGCAATACTGAAAGTGTTGTCAGCGTTTTTTTTCATTTCGCAACGAGGATGGCCAGGGTCCCACTCATTAAAATTACCAACTACATAGATGGAAGCATCCTTTGGTGTACTTTCAGGAATGGATGCTATGGTAAAGTATATACTATCTAATGATTTTTGATCAATTAAGTCTTCCCAAGCACTTACGCTAATATGAACTTCTTGACCATTATTTTGCGAGTATTTTCGATTCATTATTGGCCAACCACCAGCATTAGCTTCTACTTTCTTCCAATCCCCTCTAGTGATTTTATATTCAAAGTTGTCGTTATTTTGCGGAATAGTTAGTTCAAAGTTACCATCTGCATTTTTTTGAAAACGATAATTTGGATGGTCTGCACGCCATTTATTGGAAGATGATGCTAGATAAATGGAGTCACGAACTGGTGTGTTTAGCGGAAGCTGATCAATGAAAAAGGTAATTTGACCTATCAGGATAATAGGAAAAAAACAAAAGATGGAAAGAAGTGTATGTGAAAAGCCTTTTTGCACCAAGAAAGTTTAATTACAATATAGCTGCTCCTTCTTGCTTAAACAAGAACGAATAAGCAAATATAAACAGTTAAAAATAAAGCGCTACCTTTTATTCAAGTTGCGCTTTATTTTTAATGAAGGATAGAGTAAATATTAGCCAATAGCACCTCCCGTTAAGAATTTCATGAGGAAGACTAGCACAATACTTATAATTAATCCAAAACTTACTTTTGACAAGTCCATAAACACCATTTTGAATGTCCCTCTTAAATCATTCTCTTGATGTTTGCTTTCAAAGAAAACAACTACAGCACGAGCAATAATTAAACCTGCAAATGCTAAAATTAAGGGATCACCTACTTGATCGCGTAAATAAACTACGTAGCCTACAATAAGTATAAGCGCGATATTAAGTGCCCAACCAATCGAGTTTGCTAACTGATTAGGAGCAATACTTGCATCATCTTTACCTAGGCGATATCGGATAGCAATTTCACGACCTGCTAATAAACCTAAGAATACCCAAGTCGTAGACATTGGAACATTACTGTATTGCTTAAAAAATAGTAGGATCAATGCATATAGGAAGTCAATAATTGTGGCAGAACGAATATCTACAGTATTGGTCTTTGCTTTAACAATCTCTTGAATGCTACCACCTCTAGAATAGAAGATGTAACCTAGCATGGCCAATAATATTACAAGCGAAATGGCAATTTCCATGCCTGTTAAAGAACGAGGTAGATAAACGTATATATTGGCAAAATCCTGTATGAGCCATTGTCCCCATAAGAAAGCTGTAGAACTCCATTGTAAGACGGTCCAAACACGCTTTTCACTATTCTTTATGGGGTTATGGATGAATTTCTTGTCCAGCAATTTTGTAATGAACTGCCAAACCAAAATAGCTAAAGCAAAAGCGAGTACATATCCTAGGATAGACTTCATCGTCATACTATAAAGCCCTTTTGGTTTGAAAAAGGTAAGGATCAAGAAAGATGTACTGACTGGTATACCTGTGCGGGTTAATAACATCAATACAAGTGGTGGCAGAAGATAGGGCCAGGTCATTCCATCAATGAATGGATATTTTTCTAAACGACCATAACTAACATCACCTCCGTACTGCACCCAACCATATATTAGGGTCGTTGCCAAAATACTACCTGCAAAGAGCCACAAAACGTACCAAGGACGCTCTTCGTTCGAAGAAAGGAAAGTACCTAATGTTTGGATACTATCATTACCGACTACTGAATAACCAGCAAGAAGGAAACCAAACCACATAATTATTAAGGAATAATCCATGAATGATTCTTATGTTTTTTGTATCAAAAATCAAATGTACACTTAAACTATTTGGGCACAAAATCAGCTTCGTTAATTTATTGTTGCCTCCCTCCGATTTAGTTTACCGAAAGTTAACAAACGCATAATATGTACTTATTATTGATGGAATAGCTTTGTAGCGTTCTAAAAACAAAAAAGACTCACTATTATGAATTTGAGATTTCTTCTATTGCTATTAGGTTTTGGTTTCATGTTTACTGCATGTGATGACGATGAGCCAGCTCCTTCTTTCAATGCTCCAACTATAGATGCTCCAGCAGGTATTTCTACATTAGTTGCAGGTGCTGCTTCACAAGCTGTAAACTTTACAGTTACTATCGATTCAGAATTAACGGGTTCTTACGCAGTAACTGGTACTGGTGTTACGATTACTACTGCTTCTGGCGATTTAGCAGCTGGTTCTAACACGGTTACAGTAAACTTCGATGCTGGTTCAACTCCAGGTGCTGCTTCCATTACTTTGACAGCTACTGACTCTGAAGGTCAATCTGCTTCTGGTACTGCAGTATTCACTGTTGAAGAAAATCCTTCATCGATCCGTGTTGTTGGTAACATTACTGCTGACGCTACATGGGTAACTGGTAAAACTTACATCTTAGGTGGTCGTATCTCTGTTGAAGATGGTGCCACTTTGACGATCGAAGCGGGTACAGTAGTTAAAGGTGAAGCGGGTACCGGTGTAAACGCAACAGCTTTAGTTATTGCAAGAGGTGCTAAATTGAATGCAGAAGGTACTGCTTCTTTACCAATTATCTTCACTTCTATTGCAGATGAAATTACTCCAGATCAAGTGGCTTCTGGCGATTTTGCTTCTCCAAATTTAGGTGCTGACGTTACCGGTCTTTGGGGTGGTCTTATCGTATTAGGTCGCGCACGTATCTCTGCTTCAACTGATGCTGGTGAGCAGCTTTCTGAAGTACAGATTGAAGGTATCCCTACTTCTGATACTAATGGTCTTTACGGTGGTAGCGATGATGCTGACAACTCTGGTACAATTTCTTATATCTCTATCCGTCACGGTGGTTCTAACATCGGTGAAGGTAACGAAATCAATGGTTTGACACTAGGTGGTATTGGTTCTGGTACTTCTATCTCTAATGTTGAAGTGGTAGGTAATCAGGATGATGGTATCGAGTGGTTTGGTGGTACAGTTAGTGTAACAAATGCTGTAGTATGGAACGCTGGTGACGATGCAATCGATACGGACCAAGCTTGGGCTGGTACTTTAGATAACTTCGTGGTAGTTACTGCTAATGGTAGCTTGTTTGAGTTAGATGGTCCTGAAGGTGACTATACTGCTCGTCATACAATCAAAAATGGTTCTGTAAGGGCTATCTTTGGTGGTCGCACAACAGGTGGTTCTTTATTAGATACGGATAATGGTACTTCAGTTGATTTCAGCAATATTTTCTTTGCTGGTCCATTATCATTCACTGATGAAGATGATAACACGGTATACTTAACCATCACAGATGATGAGTTTGCTGCTACCACTTTTGAAAATGTAATCTTCAATATTGATGCTGCTGAACTTGGCAACTTAATGGAGCAAGGTGGTGCTGTTCCTGCAGGTGTTTCTGCTGGTACCACTTCTCAAGCTGATATTTCAGTTTTAGGTTGGACTTGGGCTGCTCAAGCAGGTGGTTTAGAAGGATTATAGATCGAATGATAAATCATCAATTATATATTAATCAATCCATGATAGATTGATCATCTGAGGAGGAGATTCATAAACTATGTTTTATGAATCTTTTCCTGTTTTCCCAATTTTCCAAATACACAAAAACTTTTTTTAGTATTAAAAACATTTTCTCTTATGAGGCATATTTTCCTTTTTCTTGCTATGACTTTAATGGTCTCTTTGGCTTATTCACAGCAAGGTAAAATTCGTGGTACTGTTATTGAGGATGAAAGTGGTTTTGAAGTAATTGGAGCCAATATCCTAGTACAAGAAACTGGAACAGGTAACATCACAGATATTGATGGTAAGTTTACCATTGATGTTGATCCTGGTGTGTACACTTTGCAGGTTTCTTACATCGGTTTTCAGACATTAACTATTGAAGGTGTAGAAGTTAAATCAGACGAAGTAAACGTTTTAGGTGAGATTAGATTATCTGAAGAGGGACTAGAACTAGAAGAAGTAGTGGTTAAAGCAACAGCTATTCGTACAACGGAAGCCGCTTTGATGACAATTAAGAAGAAATCACCACAGATGCTTGATGGTATCTCCTCTTCTCTAATGAAGTTGACAGGTGATGGTACAGCAGTAGAAGCAGCTAAGCGGGTTACAGGGGTTTCCATTGAAGGAGGAAAATATGTATATGTACGTGGTTTAGGTGATCGTTATTCTAAAACAACCCTAAATCGGGTAGATATTCCTGGTCTTGATCCAGATCGTAATACTATCCAAATGGATATCTTCCCTACAGCATTAGTAAGCAACATCGTGGTAAGTAAAAACTTTACAGCAGAAATGCCTGCAGACTTTACAGGTGGTTTACTGAATATTGAAACTAAAGATTTTCCCGATGACAAAATTCTTTCCGTTTCAGCTAGTTTGGGCTACAATCCTCAAATGAATTTGAATAGTGAGTTTTTATCTTATACAGGTGGTGGAACAGATTTTCTTGGTTTTGATGATGGTACACGTGATTTGCCAGCAGGTGCACGTTCAGATGTTGTCCCTACGCCTATTTCTGTTATTACAGGAGATTTTACAGATCAAGACGTAGCTGATTTCGTTGGTAGCTTTAATCCTGACTTTGCTGCGGAACAGCAGACGAGTTTCTTAGACTTCAGCTTAAGTGTTTCATACGGTGATCAAATCAATTTGACGAAGGAAGATAGTAATGAAGACAAAGGTACTTTAGGGTATATTTTCTCTGCTTCTTACAAAAACGACTATACTTACTACGATGATGCATTTTTTGGTGAGTATCAGCGCCTTTCGGCAAATGAAGAACTTGACTTAAGATATGCGAATACTAAGCAAGGTTCAATTGGAGAAAATAACATCTTAATTGGTCTATTGGGTGGATTAGCCTATAAAAAAGGAAATTCTAAATATCGTTTGACGGTAATGCGTTTCCAAAATGGAGAAAAGCGTGCAGGTCAGTTTGATATTGACAATAATGGTGATGCAGTAGGTCAATCAGGGTTTATTGCTGTTTCTGAAAACTTGGAATACAACCAGCGTTCTTTAACTAATGTGTTATTGAATGGTACACATAAATTTGGAGGAGACAAAAGCTGGGAATTGGACTGGAGACTTTCTCCAACATTATCTACAGTAGATGATCCAGATATTCGTAGAGCTGCTTTCTCCATTGGACAAACGGGTAGTATCTTTATCAATGCAGGTGAAGGGGGTAACCCAGCGCGTTTATGGCGTTCATTAAGTGAGTTGAATGCAGTGAGCAAAGTAGATTTAACGAAGAACTATCGTTTTGCTGGCGAAGCTGCAAAGTTGAAATTTGGCGGAAGCTATACGTTCAAGGAAAGAGACTATGAAATCTTATTGTATGATTTCCAGTTTTTTGGTGGTTCTCAGATCTTCCCAGATGCAGATCCTAATTTAATCCTTCAACCAGAGCGTATTTATCCTACCGGAAATATTTATGTTCAATCAGGTAATATCTTCCCAAATCCTAATGAATATAATTCTACAGCAACGACGACTGCATTTTATGTTTCTAACGAAGCAGATTTATTACCACGTTTGAAAACGATCATTGGTGTACGTGCAGAACAATTTGTACAAAAACATACAGGCCGTGATGTAATTGCAGCACAGGGTGGTGATGGCAATGAGTTAAATGATGAAGAAGTATTGAATGCTTTAGATTTTTTCCCTTCTGCAAACTTGATTTACTCTTTAGCAGATGATATGAACCTTCGTGCAGCATATTCTCGTACGATTGCTCGCCCATCATTTAAGGAATTATCTTTCGCACAGATCATTGACCCATTATCGAATCGTATATTTAATGGTGGTTTATTCTCTTACCCAGATTGGGATGGTAACTTAGTAGAAACTCGTATTGATAACTTCGACTTACGTTGGGAATTATTCCAACAAGGAGGACAGTTATTCTCTGTTAGTGGTTTCTACAAGCGTTTTGACAACCCTATCGAATTGGTACGTATTCCTACTCAGCAGACAGGTAATGAATTCCAGCCACGTAATGTAGGTGATGGTCAGGTATTTGGTGTAGAATTCGAGATTAGAAAGAATTTGGCATTTATCTCTCCTGCAATGGATAAATTGAGTTTCAATACGAATGTTACTTTTGTAGAGTCAAGAATTGACATGACCGATACAGAGTTTAATGCACGTAAAAACTTTGAACGTAGAGGAGAAACAATTGAATCTACAAGAGAAATGGCAGGTCAGGCACCATACGTAATCAATGCAGGTTTGACTTATAATGATACGGAACAAGGATGGGCTGCTGGTTTATTCTACAACGTTAAGGGCGAAACTTTAACTGTAATTGGTAGTGGTCTTTATCCAGATGTATTCTCTGAACCTTTCCATAGCTTGAACTTTAGTGTTAATAAGCGTTTAGGGGCAGAGAAAAAGACAACAATTGACCTTAAAGTTTCAAACATCTTAAATGACAGAAGAGAAGCATTCTTCCAATCATTTAATGCACAAAATGAAATCTTTAATAGTGTTAACCCAGGAGTTAACTTTAGCCTTGGTTTAAGTCACCAATTCTAAAGATGATAAAACATACCTAGAACCAGATTGGTTTGCCATTTTATGGTAAACCAATTACTTCAGTATATAAAGAAATCTTTTATCCCCATTCATCAATGACGAATGGGGATTTTCTTTACCAGATATATAACATTTGGTCCTTATAGTTAATTGAAAACTTTAGGTCCTGGAAAAATGCATAACCTAGAATGCCATCAATATTTGTATTAAGGGCTTGATTAACAAAATTGAGTTCTGTGACGAGATAGGGCATTTTTTCAACAGAAAAGTCATTAAACTGGTTATCGTCTACTTCAATGACATCCTCTAACTTTATGTTTTTATCCAAGCCTCTTATCTGTTCTTTTCTAATCAACTCGTAAGCCGTTGAATCAAACTTATCCTTTGTATTCGGATCGAGTAAGTTGGTACCTGCGCCTGTATCAAGAGCAAATACTGTTTTCTCATTTTGAATTTGAGCGTTGATAATTGGTAAATGCTCTTTTAACTCAAAAGGGATTTGGAACCTTGCAGGGTGTTGCTTGATAATAGATTGATCACCTTTATAGTTAATCGTAATTAATTCCTGAGGGTAATCAATTAGTATTTCGTATTCAGAAGCGATTTCGAAACCCATCAGACCTAGGATTGTTAGCCCTAGTTTTTGCTCTAGGTGACTAAGATCTAATAAGATACATTCAAGATTTTCTTTTTGAATACCTGCCCATTCTAGCTGCTTAATTGTGCTATATCCTACTTTCAGATCACCATTTAAACCATTAGCTGTATCTGCGTCCTTCTCTATTTTTTTATTAATGACTAAAGAAGGGGCCCCTGAATCAAAAATGAGGAAACCTTCTTTTGTATCTATTTTAGCTTTGATTAGTATAAAACCCTCCTTTTGAATGAGGGGAATTTGTTTGTAAGGAGCTTGGATCAGCTCTTGTTGAATAGACGTATAACTAGGTAACTTTTTACGTAAAAAAGCCACCTCATTTTGTGTGTTTCCATTTAGTACAAATAGTACAAAGCATATTACTAATATTTTTTTCATAAGCATCCTCTTTAATCAACAACCAACCTTTTGGAAGAGCTCTTTTTTAGCTCTTCTATCACATACCTTGTTTTTAAAACTTTTACTCACTCAAGTGAAAAAAATAATCAAAAGTTCTTTTTTGTTAATTCTATGTTAACTAATGGTTCAAAAGTAGATTTTTTTTTCACAAAAGTCAATTTTATTGACAAATAAGAAACAAAATAATCATCTTCAAAAGAATACTGGCTAGCTTATTAACATAGGCTAGTTCTTCCAATCTGAAAGCTTATTGCTTAAGTAGTCGTATCTTTGTTTTTAATTCTTTAACTTTGCATCCCGTAACGTAAGCAACTAATTTTTATGACAAAGTATATTTTTGTTACGGGTGGAGTGACCTCATCACTCGGAAAAGGAATCATCGCAGCCTCATTGGCTAAGCTCTTGCAAGCCAGAGGTTTCAAGGTGACCATCCAGAAATTTGATCCATATCTAAATGTTGATCCAGGTACACTCAATCCTTATGAGCATGGTGAGTGTTATGTGACGGATGATGGTGCGGAAACGGATTTGGATTTAGGGCATTATGAAAGGTTTTTAAATACACCTACTTCACAAGCTAATAATGTAACAACAGGGCGGATATACCAAACCGTAATTAATAAAGAACGTTCTGGTGACTATTTAGGTAAAACGGTGCAAGTTATCCCTCATATTACCGATGAAATTAAGCGCCGAGTACAATTGTTGGGCCATAATAATGAATACGATATTGTCATTACAGAATTGGGAGGTACAGTAGGTGATATTGAATCACTTCCTTATTTAGAAAGCTTGCGTCAGTTACGTTGGGAACTTGGAAAAGATAACTGCCTTGTCATCCATCTTACCTTAATACCTTATCTAAACGCTGCTAAAGAATTAAAAACTAAGCCTACACAGCATTCAGTAAAGGAGTTGCTAAATACGGGAATTCAGCCAGATGTATTAGTTTGCAGAACAGAACATCCTATTACAATGGATATTCGCCGAAAATTAGCATTGTTCTGTAATGTGGATGTAGGTTCTGTCATTGAAGCAATTGATGCAGATAGTATTTATGGCGTACCCATAAAAATGTTGAAGGAAAACTTGGATACCACCGTTATTTCTAAGTTGAGGTTACAGGATAAGAAGGAGCCAGATCTTAAAGCATGGAAAACTTTCTTAAATAAGCTTAGAAATCCATCCAAAGAAATTAATATTGGCCTAGTGGGGAAATACAATGAATTGCAGGATGCGTATAAGTCAATACATGAGGCCTTTGTGCACGGTGGTGCAGTGAATGAGTGTAAGGTTCAGGTTACGCCCATCCATTCAGAAAAAGTGGAAGAATTGGACAATGATAGATTGGCAGCCTTATTGTCAAAGTTTGATGGGATTTTAGTAGCGCCAGGCTTTGGAGAAAGAGGAATTGAAGGAAAAATTAGATCTATCAAAGTAGTAAGAGAGAATAATATTCCTTTCTTTGGAATTTGCTTGGGGATGCAGTGTGCGGCCGTCGAGTTTGCTCGAAATGTTGCAGGTATAGAAGGGGCTTCTTCTACGGAAGTAGAACCTGATACCGCAAATCCTATCATTGATTTGATGCCAGATCAAAAAGGGGTGACTAAGAAAGGGGGTACTATGCGATTGGGAGCGTATGCATGTGATTTGCGTCGTAAGTCAAGAGCAAGTGGTGCTTATGGCAAACTGAAAATCAGTGAGCGTCATCGCCACCGTTATGAGTTTAATAATGCATACAAAGAGTCATTTGAAAAATTAGGATTAGTAGCTTCAGGCGTAAATCCTGATACTGGTTTGGTAGAAATTATCGAATTAAAGGGTCATCCTTATTTTGTAGCTACACAATTCCATCCAGAACTTAAGAGTACGGTAGAAAATCCACATCCATTATTTGTCGCTTTTGTAGAGGCTTGTTTAGAACATAAGCAGCAACGTCAAAAATTGGAAATGGAGAAGGTCAGTTAGCATATGAATGTATCATATAGACGAAGGTTTACAATTCAATTATTATTTGTTGGATTTTTAATTATCTATTTTGGAAGAGATGAAACTTTCTTTTGGGATACTATACAACTAGCTTCTAAGCACGCGCATTGGTATTTCGAAAACAACTTCCAATATTTATTCCTTCCAATGGAAATAGATAGTGGTCATCCTCCTATCTTTGGTGTGATGTTGGCTTCTTGGTGGATGATATTTGGTAAGACTTTAGTGGCAAGTCATTTCTTTATGCTTCCATGGGTTTGGGGAGGTATCTATCAGATTGTGGATTTATCCAATTATTGGATTAAGGATAAGTTGTTTGTTCTTTTGACTTTCTTGGTTATCGCTGATCCCGTGTTATTTGCACATTGGAGTTTGATTAGCCCTGATACCGTCTTGATTTGTTGTTTCTTGCTAGGGTTACGTGGAGTACTTTATGATAAATTCTGGTGGAAGATGTTAGCGATGCTTGGGCTAGCTATGATTAGTACACGAGGAATGATGACCGTAATGGCTTTGTACTTCTTTGATGTGCTCAGACCATATTTAGATGAACGATTTAGTATGCCTTCGTTTAGTATATTATGGAAAAAAGCTTTGCCATTTATCCCTTCAGGTATTTTTGCGCTTATTTTCTTGGTTAGCCATTATCTGGAAACGGGTTGGATTGGCTATCATGAAGATTCTACTTGGGCATGGCATTTTCAGAAAGTTGGTCTTTCTGGGGTGCCTAAAAATATGGCCATTGTACTCTGGCGGATGATGGATTTTGGTCGAGTATTCCTGTTTTTGATCATTTTTGTTGGGTTATTACGATGGTGGAATAAGAAGATGAGTTGGAGTGCCCCTTTAAAGCAATTGCTACTATTAATTGCTGTACTTGCTGCTTTTTTGTTACCCACCTTTTTAATTTATATCGGCTTGAACAGTCATCGTTATATGCTACCATTACTCATCAGTATTTCCTTTTTTACAGGTGTATTGATTCATACGGTTTTTGAGAGGAAGAAGTGGTGGTATATTTTTGGAATTGTCGCTTTAATCAGTGGCAACTTATGGATCTATCCAGATAAAATTGCTCAAGCGTGGGACAATTCTCTTGCCTTCAAACCTTACATTGATTTGCGCAAGCAAATGCATGATTATATCAAAAAAGAAGGGCTACAACTTTCCCAAATAGGGACAGCCTTTCCGGAAGTTGGGCCATTAAAATATAAAGACTTAAGTGATATAGAAGATGGTTTTGTACATAAGGATATGGCTAAACAGCAGTTTGTTTTATATTCTAATGTAATGAATGACTATTCAGATGAAGAGATTGATGAATTGAGCAAAAATTGGAAAGTCAGGCATGAGTTAAAAAGAATGGGTGTGAGATTAGTGCTTTACGAAAAATAGAAAGACGATGAGGAAGTTAAGTTTAAAAGAATTGAATAGAGTAGATGTAGCTACTTTTAAACAGCAGGATAAAAATCCTATTACCATAGTTTTGGATAATGTTCGCTCAGGACTAAATGTAGGTTCTGCATTCAGGACATCAGATGCATTTGCCTTAGAGCAGATTTATCTTTGCGGCATTACGGCCCAGCCTCCTCATCGTGAGATTTTAAAAACAGCTATTGGTGCTACAGAATCTGTTCAATGGACTCACCATGGGTCAGTTGAAGATGCTGTTCAATCGCTTAAAGCAGATGGTTATGAAGTTTGGGCAGTAGAGCAAGCGGAGGGTAGCCTAGCCTTACAAGATTTTGAAGTTCAGACAGATAAAAAGTACGCTTTAGTTTTTGGAAATGAAGTAAAAGGGGTTAGTCAAGAAGTAATGGATATGGTGGATGGTGCGATTGAAGTTCCTCAATTTGGTACAAAACATTCTTTGAATATATCAGTATGTTTAGGTGTGGTGAGTTGGGAATTTGCGAAGCATTGGATGGGTGACGAAGGGGGAGTTTTATAAGGGATAGGTGATAGGTGAATGGTTTATGGGTGATGGGTGAAGGAT
>JAKVCU010000148.1 GCA_022448955.1 Saprospiraceae bacterium | reverse complement strand
TCGTCAGTTACTTATAATTTTCGAAGGGACAATTTTATTATACAAGCAATTTTGACTAGCCGCTTAAGAATATTAGTGTAAGTAGTTTGCCTGAACCCGTGCCTGCCGACAGGCTGGAATGAGTGCAATAAAATTTGGCCACAGGGAGATAGGTTTTTACGTTCGTTCAAAAATCATGCGCAACTTTCCTCTCGTCAGTTACTTATAATTTTCGAATGAACAATTTTATTGCACAAGCAATTTTATTTAGGTATTTAAGACTTAGAGCATCTTTGAAATTTATGAACTGGTCTTTCTTTGTAACAATTATTTGTAACTATTGATTTCGTGCTAATCGATATTAAACAGGGTGTCACAAAAATCAGATTAAAGAGAAAATATTAAATATGAACTTAAATTAAAGTTAAAGAAACAAGTGGCATATCGATTATGTGGTAATTTAATCGTTAAAATAAAAGCTATAATTTCATCAATCAGACTGGTTATCCATCACCAGACTCAAAAGAGACAGCATGAAGAACTTACTAGTCAACCTCTGCGTTGCAATAGTCAGCACCACCCTAACCTTTTATCTTTTAGAACAAAAAACAACTGCTAAAGAGGTGGCAACAGAAACTATTGCAAATGTCCAATTAGTCAAACAAGAAAAAGAGACTCCAATCAATCAAAAACCAAGAGATTGGACTAATCAATTCTATACAAATGATTTTGTAAGTGTATCAAAGGCTGCGACTGCAGCTGTAGTGAATATTACAGCCTACAGTACAACTGGGTATCGATTGTCTTCTGGCTCTGGAGTAATCATTGAAAAGAGTGGGTATATCGTAACTAATTTTCATGTTGTTGAGGATGGTTCAAATTACGAAATAGCCTTGAGTGATAAACGAAAACTAGAGGCTCGTCTAGTAGGTGCAGACCCCACTACAGACTTAGCTTTATTAAAAGTTAGTGGGGATGACCTTGTGGCTATTCCTTTCGGAAATTCTGATGAAGTAGAAGTGGGTGAATGGGTCTTAGCTATTGGCAATCCACTTAATTTGACTTCTACAGTCACAGCAGGTATCGTTAGTGCTAAAGCACGCAATATCAATATACTTCGAGGCGCTTACTCTATTGAGTCTTTTATTCAAACAGATGCAGTGGTGAACCCCGGTAATAGTGGTGGCGCATTGGCAAATACAAGGGGCGAATTGGTAGGTATAAATACTGCTATCATCAGCGAATCAGGTGGTTATGAAGGATATTCTTTTGCTATTCCATCTAATTTGGTGAAAAAGGTCATTGCTGATCTTAAAGATTATGGTAAAGTTAAAAGAGCAGTCCTTGGTGTTACAATTGGAGAAGTAACCGAAAGATTGGCATCTGAAAATGGAATGCCTGATTTGAATGGAGTAGTGATTAATAATGTGACCAGAGGAGGAAGTGCAGCATCCGCAGGCATTCAAAGAGGAGATATTATTACTGCTGTAAATGGTATTTCAACCACTTCTGTACCTGAGTTACAGGAACAAGTGGCAAGATATCGCCCTGGTGATCGAATTTCGGTAGAATTTTACAGGCAAGGAAAAAAATATAGGAAAAGTAACATAGAATTGAATAGTATTCCTCTGCCTAAGAATTAGATTCCTCTGCCTAAGTATAAATAATTCTACGAGGATGTATAAATTCCTTACTGCTTGGAAGCCAAAGTTTTGAAAATTATGTCGTTCGATTGGATCAGTTGCTAAGCTCCATTACGAAGTCTTAGCTCAAAAGCTACCTTCACTAACAGGCAGGTTCAAATCATTGATCCTCCTTTTAAACCAAAAAAAAGCATACTCTAATAACTGATGAACAACCCTTTAGAATGAATGGATAAAAAGCTAGTTTTACAGGAACTTGCCTCGAAATAAATTTGTTTTTTACATAATATTTACGGACTTTAGGAAAAAGAAAACGTTCTTTGTCTTCTTGCTTTCCCCAAAAAAAATCACTCATTAAGTTGAGTATAAATACACGATAAAATGGAATCTAAAAGGCAATTACAAGTCGCAGAATTGATCAAGAGAAATTTTGGACTTGTCCTCCAGCAAGAAGGAGGTTATATTTATGGACCAGAGCCATTAGTTACAGTAACCAACGTCAAGATTAGCCCTGACTTCAGCATCGCTAAAATTTATCTTAGCATTTATAATACCGAAAACAAGCAAGCTGTGATTTTGGAAATGGAAGAAGCTACTTCTCGTCTGAAACAATCACTTAGCCAGAGAGTACGAAAGCATATTCGACGTATTCCTGATATTGCTTTTTATATGGACGATACACTGGATGAAATGTATCGATTGAATGATTTATTTAACCGCTTACATCAGGATAACCAGATGGGGAAAGAATAAATCACTTCATCATTTCCTTCAAAATCCCTTCCTTCATGGCAAATGCAGACACGACTATGTCCTGAATGTCAGCCAATGAAATGATATAGTCGATCAATATTAAAGCCACAATGAGCATTTCTGCTCTTGCAGGAGGAATACCATCTATGTTTAGCCTTTCAGCGAGTGTAGAAGTTAAGGTAGCTTTAAAAAATGGATGGAAATACTTTTCATCCATTTTAGCGTAAAACTTTCCTTTTTCTTTGCTTTCCAATAAATTTTCAAGCACATCAAAAGTGCCGGAAGCTCCAATTAAATTTTTTACAGGAAAGCTAGAAAGTGCAGCTGCAAGAGGGCCCAGCTGTGCTTGTAAAAATGAATTTATTGACAGCTGTTCTTCTAATGAGATAGGATCATTTTTGTGAAACTGATTAAAGAGTACTGCAACGCCAATTGGGAAACTTCTTGACCAAAAAACACACTCTTTATTAGCAATAATAAACTCCACACTGCCACCACCAATATCCATTATGAGTTGACGTGCTCCTGCAAATGGTACTGCTTGAATGACGCCATGGTGAATTAAGCGAGCTTCCTCGTCGCCCGAAATTAATTCAATCTCAATTTGACAATCTGCTTTCACCTGATCTGTAAAGTCAGCCCCATTTGATGCAGTGCGCAGCGCAGCAGTTCCAATTGCTTTGGTCGCTCTTACTTGATGTGCTTCAATGATTTTTGCATAGTCATTCATTGCCTTTAAACCTCGCTTAAAAGCAGCATCTCCTATGTTCTGTATACCATTTTCGGCCAATTTAATAAACCGACGTTCCCTGTATATTTCATCAAAACCACCTTCTTTATTTGGACGGGCAATAAGTAAGTGAAAAGTATTGGTGCCAAGATCAATTACAGCAAAATTGCTCATATATATCTTATTGAATGGGCTTCCCTATTTGTTTATAAATATTTGCAAAGAAATTAAAACCTTGTTGGGTCATTTTACTAGTATACATCTTCTTACCATTCTGATAAAATAGATAGTAGATACAATCTTGGCTGAGGAAAAACTCAGCTTCAAAACGGTTAACCCCTTCAATCTGATAAAAAATACGACCAATTGGCTTACAGCCTGGATTCAACACGGCTTGCTCGCTAGAAATATGTGTAAAGGAACTTTGAATACTAGGCTTTTCGTTTTGACTGATACTAAACTCTTCTGTATAAAATACAAAATCTATATAGTCGGTACGGTCATATAACATCCTTAAAGTATCAAGAGGCATTGCAGGATACTGTTCTGCGGAAGCAGCAGGAACAGGCGAAGTTGTAGCAGGCGTATTATTTGATTGATCTGTATTTGAAGATTTTTCATTTTGATTGCAAGCAAATAGAGTAGCAGCAATAAGAAAGAGGTAAACAAGTTTTTTCATAATTAATCTAGACAGCTAGTTTATAATAATACTTTATTAAATTTGGTAAAGGAACCTAATACCGATTGTCCGATCGATCAAACGAGTCGCATCAGGGTCAGCTTGAATATTAGAAAGCGTATTACTCCAACGAATATTTAAACCCAAATCTTCTCTAAAGTAATAAGTTGCTCCAACTATAAATGAGAAAATGTCAGAATTAAAATCAAAAGATTCTGTAACATCGCCTTCAACAAAGTCATTTACAGAATAATCTATTAATCTACCATAAGACATACCTGCATTGATTTTAAACTTCCAATCCGAGAAACTGATATAAACGGGTACTTCAACAAAATTCAAACGGATGTCATCAAAGGTGGACCTAAAACTATCTGTTCTATTTCGGTTACTACCTTTTTGAGAATATAAAAGTTCAAAGTTAAGTTCTAGTCTTTCAGTCAATACAGCTGCTACTTTTCCACCAAGGTTTAGACCAAGTCTATTATAGCCAATTAAATCGTCACCATCTATTTGAGACAAATTAAAACCTGCCAAAATAGAAGCATTAAATCGTTGTGCCTGAATAGTAGAAGTACATAGCATTAAGCAGAATAGGATAGCGCTAAATTTAATAATTTGCATAGGATTTTGATTAAGTAGCCTAAAAATAAAAACATTAAATATCTTTAGAACGATTAGAATCACTCTTTTGTAGAGTCTTCTTTTAAACTCTATTTGTTTAAACTAATAATTACCCTTTTATTGTTTACATTAAAAGCACAATAAAATGCAAAAATGTACTTTCAAGTACTGAAATAGTCAAAACATATGAAGTACACTAATCATACATTAAAAAAAATCGAAGCCTTATTCGAAAAGCTTGATTATGCTATTCGATATGAGAGAGGTAATTTCCAATCGGGTTATTGTATTGTCCAAAACTCAAATATCATTGTCATCAATAAATACTACGACACAGAGGGACGTATCAATTGCTTATTAGATATCCTTCAAACGATTGAGGTAGACCCTTCCGACTTAGAGGAAAAATCTGCTAAGTTTTTAAAACAATTACAGAAACATCTTTTTTCCCTCACAAAAAAAGAAGAAGAAGCCAATTGAAAGTAAGAATATTAGGTACAGGTACCTCTCAAGGTATTCCTGTTATAGGCTGTGAGTGTGAGGTCTGTTTGTCAGAAAATCCAAAAGATAAACGATTACGTGTAGCCGCTTTGATTCAAATAAATGGAAAGAGCATTGCGATTGATTGTGGGCCTGATTTTCGGCAACAAATGTTGTCCGCGAAGCTTTCTGGATTAGATGCGATCTTAATTACGCACGAACATAATGACCACATTGTGGGTATAGATGATGTCCGTCCTTTCAACTTTATGAAGAAGCAGGATATGCCTGTTTTTACAACTGAGCGTGTCATTAAATGTTTGCATCAACGCTTTGCTTATATTTTTGATAAAGACCCTTATCCTGGCGCACCTATGGTGCATTTGCACCCAATAGACAAACAGCAAGCTTTTGAAGTAGAAGGAATAAAGATAGTGCCTATCGAAGTGATGCATGGCAAGTTACCAGTCCTTGGATTTCGGGTAGGTGATTTTGCTTATCTCACTGATATCAAAACAATTACTGCAGAAGAAAAAGCAAAATTAGTAGGTGTTCATACACTTGTAGTTAGTGCATTACACCATAAAGAACACCATTCTCATATGAATTTGAATCAGGCACTAGCATTAATTGCAGAACTAAAACCTGAACGAGCTTTTCTAACACATATCAGTCATCGCATGGGCTTACATGATGAGGTGAATCAAGAATTACCAAAAGGCGTTCAACTAGCTTTTGATGGCTTAGAATTTGAATTATCACACTAATTTATTAGTTCGTGACTAAGACAAAAGGCATTTTTATCTTTACTAATGAATCTTATTTTATTTTTGTCGTAAAATTCAGTTACGGTATTCGCGTTAAAGGAACAAAGAAAATCTTATGTCTAAATATATATCACTTCTTACTACAGTTGTCCTACTTATCACACTCTCTTGTAATAAGGTAGATGATTTTACAACGGATTCAAATGTAAAATTGGAGTTTTCCCTTGATACACTTCGGTTTGATACGGTATTTACAGAATTAGGCTCTGCTACTCGCTTTGTGAAAATATATAATAGAAATGATCGACCACTAAAAATATCGAATATTTCTATCGAAAATGGAGAGAACACTGCTTTTCGACTCAATGTGGATGGGGTGCCAGGTAATACGGCAGAAGAGGTCATTGTTTGGGCAAATGATAGTATCTATATTTTTGCAGAAGTAACGGTTGATCCAGATCAACCTTTGTCAATAAGTCCTTTTGTTATTGAGGATAAAATTCTCTTCGAAACAAACGGTAATTCCCAGTCTGTCAACTTAGAAGCTTGGGGACAAAATGCCAATTATTTCCCTAGTCGATTTAATAAAGGGGTACCTGTGGTGTTGAGTTGTGATAATGGAGAAATTGTATGGGATGATGAAAAGCCTTATGTCGTCTATGGCGAAATATTTATTGATGAATGTGTCCTAAGGGTAAATCCAGGGACTCGTATATATGTACATGGTGGAATTGCTCAGAATGAATTATTAGGGGTGTTTAATGATGGGTTTTTATTTACGTTGCAGCAAGGGAGCATCCAAATGTTAGGAACTAAAGAAGAGCCTATCATCATCCAAGGCGATCGTTTAGAGGAAAATTTCTTAGATGATGCAGGCCAATGGCAAGGTATTGTTCTTGGAAAAGGCAGCAAAAATAATATATTCAGATATACTACTATCCGTAATGCTAATTTTGGGGTATATGTGGATTCGGCAGCCGTGGCTACACTTGAAAATGTAGATATCTATAATACTACGAGCAGTGGGATTATTGGATTCCATTCTACAATTAATGCTACAAATTGCTTGGTTTACAACAATAACTTCAATTCGGTAAATTTAGTATTTGGCGGCGATTACAATTTTAATTACTGTACTATTGCAAGTTATGGAGTAGATGCCAATGCATTGTCCATGAGTAATTTCTTCTGTTACGATGATCCATTTACTTGTCAAAATAGATTAGATTATCGCTTAAATGCCTTTTTTGAAAATAGCATTATGTTTGGTTCTAAACGTGATCAACTATCTTTTTCAGATATTAGTGGAGGACAACTCGGTTGGTTTAATATTGGATTCCAAAATTGTATCGTAAAAGTAGATGAATTATTGGAACAACAAGATGGATTATATGCCTCTTTCTTTGAGAATCAATGTGTCAATTGTATCAATGGTACGCGTGATGANCTNTTATTTATCGATGAAAATGAAGATGATTATCATTTAGANAGCCTTTCTATTGCAGATGGCGCAGCCTTCCCTAATGCTATCTTAGTTGACTTGGAGGGCAAAGATCGTGATACGCAAACACCAGATGTGGGCTGTTACGAAAGAATTGAATAAGCTAACAATGATGGGGCAATGCTTTCCCATCCACTTTTATTAAATGATCTAGACGTATTCTGCTACCCGATTGTAGCAGCAAGTATTCTACTTTTTCTTTAGTGAATAGGTCTTTGATGACATCTTCTGTCTCTTGAGCAGCACCTTGCTCATCCAGGTATTGGATATGCACTAATTTTTTAAAGGTGGCCAAGGCCTCTAATTCATCGTAATAACTACAGCTGATTGGAACGTATGTTTTCTTTTTCATGCTAAATTGATTTCTTTATCTTAAACCATTTTCATCTCTTCTAGGTTGAATCGATAAATAAATACAGCTATGCAAAGTATTTCTATCCTTGGTGCAGGCTGGTTGGGTTTGCCTTTAGGCAAATATTTGGCCAGTAAGAAGTTCTCCGTGAAAGGTTCTACAACCAGAAAGGAGAAGTTTGAACAGATTCAGGAAAATGGTATTCAGCCATTTTTGATAAAGGTAGGGAATGAGATTGATGGAGAAAATGTAGTAGATTTTTTTGATGCAGATTTACTCATCTTAAATGTTCCACCAGGCGGTCGCCGAAATCCAAATGTAGAAAAGGAACATCCCCGACAAATAGAGGCTGTTTTGGCGAAAGCTAAAGAAGGAGGAGTGACAAAAATTATCTTTGTAAGTTCCACCAGCGTTTATGGCAATAATAATGCGATTGTAGAGGAGAATACTACTCCTAATCCTAGTACAGGCTCAGGTCGAGCATTGGTCAAAGTAGAAGAAATGCTTAGAGCAAACTCACATTTTGAGGTTACGATTTTAAGAATGGGGGGCTTAGTGGGTGGTGATCGCAAAGCAGGTCGCTTTTTTGCAGGTAAAAAAGATATCCCCAATGGCTTAGCGCCTATTAATTTTGTACACAGAGCAGATGGGATAGGCGTAATCTCAGCGCTTATTGAGCAACAAATTTGGGGAGAAACTTTTAATGTTGTTGCCGACAAACATCCAACTAGGCAGTTATTTTATCAAGTTCAAGCGCAAAAGCAAGGCTTTGAGATACCTACTTTTTTAGAAGAGAAAACATCCTATAAAACGGTAAGCAATGAAAAAGTGAAACGCATATTAAAATATCAATTCCAATATGCGAATCCATTGGATTTTTAAGCCAGATTATTATTTCAAAGTATAATATAGCATAAGATTTAGGGTTCCTGTTCGGTACTCATAGTCGGATAATTGAACTATACTTCGGAAAAAAAGTGGGTTGTTGGCTTCTAAGCCAAATAGTGGCGAACGACCAGCGCGAATATGGTTTTGGTAAGTTATTCCAATCCTCCATTTGGCATCTACTTGATAGCTAAATTAGAGTAAATATTGAAACTGAATGGGGTTACGGTAAATTAGAGTATTGTCAAAAGGATTAGCATCGGATTCAAATTTTGATTTTAAGGTAGTTTTGTTGGTTTTTAATTCAGAGATAGACTGAACATTATGACCGAATTCATCTATTACATCTAGCTGAGTAAAAATAGGTAAAGTGGTAATAATGCCCGTTCCAAATTCAAATTTTTTCCACTTTGTACTTAAAGAAATAGGTACTAATAGATTATTAAATTAGAAGTTATGATGCCTTGTAATAATAGAGCTAGAAACTTGGGAAACATTGTGCGGAAGCCTAGGGAAATGGTGTTCAAAGATCTTAAAGCTATATCTGCTATGCTGATAAGCAGTCCCAAAGCGTAAAGCAAGACGATCATTTTTATCCAAACGAATACGAGACGAAATACCAAGCTGTGTATCGAAACCTGCTTGGAATCCCATTATATAATCAGCATCTGGAGAGGATAAATCTAGCGTATTCCCTAACCCGCTTACACCAAAGCCACCTAATAATTCGACACTCATTCTTTTTTGTGCCTCAAGAGGAAGATAAAGTAAAGCAGATAAGAATAGTGATAGGAAAAAATATTTCATAGCTACAGATTTGTTTAAAATATTTTGAAATAGCAATTAATTAAAAGGGTACCTGAACGATAAGAATGTTCTGCTAGGAAAGGAATGCTTACATCATAGTTGATAATCTTCTCTACTAGTTGGTTCCCATTTAAATTGAAATAATCTTGGTATTGAAGACCTACAGACCAACGATCAGAAATGAGATAACTCATCTGAATCAGGTACTGCAGTTGCTCATCTTTTTCAAAGTAATACTCTGTAGAGTCGCCAAATCCGTGATCTATAATTTCATTGATCGTGAAATCAAAAGCGACTTCGACATATTCCCCTGTTGGACTTAATCTTCTACTTCTAAGTCTATCTTCGATTGAACCACCTAAGTGAAATGTCTGAATGACACCTAATCCAAAGTTGAATCTCCCTAATCGTGATTCTATCGTTAAGGGAACGAGAAAATTATTCAATTGATAAGAAATGGTAATTATAGATTCCCAAGTGTAAGCTGATTGAAAATCGTTGTAATATTTGCGGTAACGCTCAAAACTAAATGCACTATAATTGTAAGCCAGTCCTAAACGAACAGCAAATCGATCTTTAGCATCCAATCGTAATCTAGAGGATAATCCAATTTGTGCATCCATTCCCTTTCGGAAATTATCCAATCGAATATTTTGAAAACTAGTATTATCTGATTCTTGTGCAAAGCCTGCGATACCAATACTTCCAAATACGTCAAAAGAAATACGTTTTTGTGCATTGGAGTCGATCAAAAAAAGAGAAAAAAACAGAAGAAGGATATAGAATCGTTTCATAAGCTTTATGATTAGAAAATTCTACAATTAAATTTAGTATGCTAGACAGGGAGGCCTAGGAAAAGGGTTGGGAAGATTATTCCTAAAAATGGACAATTTCTACCCGATGAGCACTTGAATCTTCCTAAACTATTTATCATACTGCTTGTTTTCTGACCAGTTTATCGGTTTAAATGGGGAAAATACCAGCGTAAAATTTTTTTTGCCTTAATGATTAATCTAATTTTGTGAAGTTTAGCTTGTTTTCTACAAGCCTTATCTAAAAGTATATGAGTAAACCTATCAATACAACGGTTTTGGAAAAATCTATTGATCCGAATGATCCTACTGCAGTATCGCGTAAAAAAGATCATATCGAGTTAGCCTTCAAATCCCAAGTGGGTGCAGATGCATTAGATCCTAGGTTTTACTATGAGCCATTGTTTGCTGCACATCCTGAAAAAGGAAGCTGGCCTGCTTTTTCCTTCTTAGGAAAAACGATGCGTGCGCCTGTATGGGTGTCTAGTATGACAGGAGGCACAGATTGGGCCAATACGATTAACCACAATTTGGCGAAAGCCTGTGGGGCGTTTGGCATGGGGATGGGCTTAGGTTCATGTAGAGCACTGTTGCACAATGATGATCACTTAGCCGACTTTGATGTAAGAGATCACATTGGTGATGATCTTCCTTTATTTGCCAATTTAGGAATTGCACAGATTGAAGAGTTAATAGAGGAAAATGAAACCTATAAAATTGCTGAGTTAGTGGATAAGCTGAGAGCAGATGGGCTCATTATTCATGTTAATCCTTTTCAAGAATGGCTACAACCAGAAGGGGATCGCTTTAAAAAGCCACCAATAGAGACAATTAGTACTGTATTAGAGCAACTAGATATTGCTGTTATCGTAAAAGAGGTAGGCCAAGGGATGGGCAAAGAAAGTCTGAAAGCTTTACTCCAAATGCCTTTAGCTGCTGTTGATTTTGCAGCGAGTGGTGGTACCAACTTTGCAAAGCTTGAACTACTAAGGAGCAATGAACAAAAGCAAGCCATTTATAGAGAATTAGCGCATGTAGGGCATAGCGCGGTCGATATGGTGAATATCACTAATGAGGTGATTGTAGAATTAGGTGATCGAATGGCTTGTGAGCAAATAATTATCTCTGGCGGCGTAAGTAGCTTCTTGGATGGTTATTATTTGATTAATCAAATTCAAGTCCCAGCCATATACGGTCAAGCATCCGCCTTTTTGAAACATGCTCGTGGTTCTTATGAAGTACTTCATGCACATGTGGAGGCACAAATTAGAGGATTAGAATTAGCAAAAGCGTATTTAAGAGTTAGGCAATAGGTAATTGTTTTCCGTTTCACTGTTTACTAGGATTATAATTTTAAAACATGGGAGAAAAAATCATTTCTGGTTTTTCGAAGCTATCAAAGGAAGAAAAAATAGACTGGTTAGTCTGTACCTTTTCTGATCAAAGGGCAGAGACTAAGCAGGTATTATCTGAGTTTTGGCAAGAGGATGCTGACCTGCAGCGTGTCTTGGATGGTTTTAGTGAAAATACGATCAGCAACTACGTTATGCCGTTTGGGATTGCTCCTAATATGGTAATCAATGACAGAGTTTATGCTGTTCCCATGGTGATAGAAGAAAGTTCGGTGGTCGCGGCAGCTTCTAGTGCGGCTAAGTTTTGGATGAAAAGAGGGGGCTTTCGCACGGAGGTACGATCTACCAAAAAGCTTGGACAACTGCACTTCTCTTGGTCTGGTGATGTGAATAAGTTACGTGAAGTATTTCCAACTTTAGAAAATAAATTAAGAACAGAAACGGCACACTTGACGGCCAATATGGAAAAGAGGGGAGGAGGTATTAGAGAGATTGAACTAATAGACTTTTCCGATCAAGAGCCCGATTATTATCAATTAAGAGTAGCCTTTGAGACTTGTGACTCTATGGGGGCTAATTTTATTAATTCCGTTCTGGAAGCCTTCGGTCAATCGCTCCAATCTTTTGTAGCTACCCATTCGATTTTTACAGATGAAGAAAGGTCTTTAGAAGTGATCATGGCCATTCTTTCAAATTACACACCAGAGTGCATCGTGCGTGCATGGGTGGAGTGTCCAGTAGCGCATCTAGAACATGCCTGCAAGGACATGGATGCGACTACATTTGCGGAGAAGTTTAGAAAAGCGATTCGCATTGCTGAAATCGATCCTTATAGAGCGACCACGCACAATAAAGGTATTTTTAATGGTATTGATGCCGTGGTTTTAGCGACAGCGAATGATTTCCGTGCTATTGAGGCTTGTGGGCATACTTATGCTTCGAAAGATGGTCAATATGCTAGTTTAAGTCATTGTACCGTGGAAAATGGGGTCTTCAAGTTTTGGTTAGACTTGCCTTTGGCTGTTGGAACAGTAGGTGGTTTGACGAAATTGCACCCATTAGCAAAACTTTCTTTAGAGTTGCTAGGGTCTCCTAGCGCTAAGGAATTGATGAGCATTATTGCGGCAACTGGCTTGGCGCAAAATTTTGCTGCGGTACGTTCGCTAATCACTACGGGCATTCAGCAGGGGCACATGAAGATGCACTTGATGAATATTCTTAATCACCTTTCGGCAAACGAGAAGGAGCAGCGTGCTGCAGTGAAGCATTTTGAAACAGAAGTGGTGTCTTTCAGCTCTGTGCGTACCTTTTTAAGTAATATTCGCTCTTCGAATGGCGTATTAGCACATGAATAAAAAAAGTTTCTACACGCATGGGAAGCTATTGCTGAGTGCAGAGTACTTTGTACTCGATGGCGCATTGGCATTGGCTTTGCCTGTTAAATATGGCCAGTTTTTAGACATCGATGAGGGCACTGCTGAGTATTTGGAATGGCAGAGTTTTGATGCTGATCGGCAGAAGTGGTTTGAGGCGAAGTTTCGGTTAGCTGATTTTTCTTTTTTTGATGAAAATGATGCAGCTGTTGCCCAACAATTACAGAAGATTTTACTTGGCGTTAGGGTGCAAAACCCTTCTTTCCTTTCGGAAAATCTTTCCCTTTCGGTAAAAACCAGACTCACATTTCCACGAAAGTGGGGCTTTGGAAGTAGCTCTACACTGATTGCTGCGGTTGCTACTTGGGGCGGTGTCGATCCATTTCAATTGCTTCGGGATAGTTTTGGTGGTTCGGGCTACGATATTGCTTGTGCCATTGCTAATGGACCATTGTTATACCAGCTATCACCTAGGTCAAATTTTGTAGAAATCCCTTTTCATCCTTCCTTCAAAGGGCATGTGTTCTTTGTGTATTTAGGCAAAAAACAAAGTTCCCGAGAGGGCATCGCTCGATACAGAAAACAAGCAGCTTCTAGAAATATTCCAATAGAAGAAATTACAAATATTACTTATCAAATACTACAATCAGATCAATTACAACAATTCGAGGATTTGATCGCACAACATGAAGCATTAGTCGCTCAAGTAATTGGTCTAGACAAGGTGAAAGACAAATTATTTGCCGATTATTGGGGGCAAGTTAAATCCTTAGGTGCTTGGGGCGGTGATTTTGTTTTAGCAACTAGCAATCGCTCAAAAGTAGAAACCAAGCAATATTTCTTCGAAAAAGGCTACAAAACCGTCTTCTCTTATTCAGAATTAATACGGTGTAACTTAAGTTGATACTTTTCAGACCGTATATTTTTGTTTAAATCAAGACGCCGCATAGTACGATAATCTTAATTAGCCATAATGAAACCTAACATATGAAACGAGCATGATTTTGTTTAATCCTCCGCCTTAGGCGGACAGACAAGGATATGATTAAAAAAATTCATGCGAGCCTGCCTGCCGCACTTAGGTACTAAGGCAGGCAGGTTCCTGAATGTAT
>JAKVCU010000147.1 GCA_022448955.1 Saprospiraceae bacterium | reverse complement strand
AAGTCTTATTTCTCAATATCGGCCTTTTTCTCTAGGAAATCTTTTACTAATGTATCTCCTAGCTATGTTCAACTTTATTCTTATGAAATAAGATTTGACCATCAAACATATTCAATAGATTTTAACTGGAATCCGTTTAATAATCTATACCTAGGATTGGGTGGAACATACTCTTTTTTTAATTCTTACGAACCAGAAGGAATAGCTTCTGGTTTCAATGCAAAGAGTGAATATGGAGCAGTAGTTGGTGCTTCCTATCGTTATAAAGGATTAGTATTAAACCTCAAGTATCTTTACGGTTTAAACGTGAAAGAACCAAAAGAAGATACCTTAATATTTTAAGCCCAACTAAATCGATTATTCTATCAGTTAGCTATCCTATCCAGTAAAGACTAGTTTTGATTAAAAGACTCAATTAAATAGTCATAAATTTTTTTGTTCTTTAAGTGCTCTAATGAATCGATAGTAAAGAAAAGAACATTACTATCTGTTGAAAAATTAGTTATGGCATTCACCTTATCTCTTGCTACTTGATTATAACCATTTATCCTTACATATACATCATTATCATTTTGACTTGGCGATAATTCTTTTAGAATATTCAGTTCTACTAACTTATTTTTTCCTCGTTTTAGATAAAAGGCGGTCTCTCCTTTCGCTATCTTAAATGGATGTGGTGGAGATTTAACTTTAAGTATACCAGTATTTGGTATTATAAAAATTTCATTGCCATACTGATCAAGTTCAGGTTCCACTCCATCTTTCGTATCATGAATGACTAATATCGTCCCTCTATAATTTTCAGGGATAAAGTATTTTGCCATTGCAACATTTTCCTTTTTCCTTTTTGAAGCTTTCCTAGAGCCTTTTCTCCGATATACAGAAAGTTCATCAATATGATGATTAATATTCTCTCCTTGTTTTAAACCCGCAGTTATTAATTCATTGTCTTGTAATTGAAATATTCCTCTAAAAAACAGTTCATCCTTTGAATTTTTAATTGTTAATTCAGGGATTAAGAGGTTTTCATCTACTGTGAAAAATAATGAAGAAAAGTCAGAATATTCAAGTTGTTTCTCTCCATTAAAATATATACAATAAGAACCGTTTTCTGAAAATTCCACATAATAATTTTCATCATGTACTCCCTCCCATTTTCCTACTAATTGACTTCTCATATCATTATTATAGCTACAACTAAATACAGTCATTCCAACTAAAAAAAGGGCTATAATTTTCATGTTTTTTTTACACTTTTGGAAGATTTATAAAAGGAGTTAGTCGTAAAGAATCTCCAAGAATTATCCATTCTGATTCTGTTCTAAGGTATTTATATATTCAGTAACTAAATTTACTATCTGGATGTCCCATTCTTGTGGTTCAAGCTTGGCAACCATGTACTTGAAAGCTTTGAAAAAAGCATCATGAGCTTCTTGTTCTCTTCCAAAGTTATGATATAAATAAGCCAAATTATTAAGTCCTTCCGCCATAAGTTCTTTACTATTAGATTCCAATCCTACTTCATGTAGTTTTATGCAATATCTGTGTGCAAGTTCAAAATTAGGTTTTACCCCATGATTTCCAAATGCGAACATTTCATAAACTTCAGCCAAGAGCTGACAAGTGTGAGTAAGTTCAAAAATCATGCGCAACTTTTTTATCGTCACTTTCTTACAATTATTGAACTAAGCATTTTATTGTATGAGGAGCTTTGCTCAGCCGCTCATTTACCGAAAGGTAAAAGAAGAAAAGGAAATTGCACCTATAAGCGGAAATCTACTGCGTTTTAAGCTGATTTTACTGAAAGGGCATAAGAGGAAACAAAACTGCGCAAGCGCATTTGAATAACGCCCATGATCGCTTCTTTAATGATATTGCTAGACATTTTAGAAGTGCCCTCTTCCCTATCTTTAAAAGTGATGGGTACTTCCTTGATTTTGAAACCAAGCATTCGAGTAGCAAATTTCATTTCAATTTGGAAGGCATAACCCACAAAGCGGATTTTATCTAAATCGATCGCTTTTAATACTTCCCGTTTAAAACAAACAAATCCAGCGGTAGGATCTTTGACAGGCATCCAAGTAATCATGCGCACATAAAGTGAAGCTCCATAAGACAGAAGGATACGATCCCAAGGCCAGTTTTCCAAACGACCTCCACGCACATAACGCGAACCAACGCTTAGAGAAGCACCTCCATTGGCGCAAGCATCGTATAAACGAAGTAAATCTTGAGGAGGGTGGGAAAAATCAGCATCCATTTCAAAGAAGTAGCCATAATGGCGATCTAAGCCCCACTTGAATCCAGCGATATAAGCGGTACCAAGACCTAATTTTCCGCTTCTTTCTAAGATATGTAACTGGCCAGGGTACTTTTGCTGCTGTTCTTTCACCAAATCAGCAGTGCCGTCGGGAGAACCATCATCTACAATCAATAGGTGAAACGGTTTTTCTAATGCAAAAACCGTTTGAATCATCTTTACGATGTTCTCTTTCTCATTATATGTTGGAATGATAACTAAACTATCTGACAAGGCTACTTTGCTGTTTTGTGAAGGCTCAAATATAGAGTAATTTTTTGGTTTTCAATCTAGGCATTTATCTATTTTAAAAGACAAATACTAAAACATGCTACCAATTAAGAAACATAATTTTGTTTATTTTATTCTTTTGAGCTATTATTTTAGCATAGAAATTGTTTAAAAATATATCTTACTATCTATAAACAATACATTGATCACCAAATACTTCCGTTTTTTTTCGTCCCCTAAATAAGGCTACGAGACTCAAAAAGAGCTTTATCTTGGCATTCAAGCCCATATTCTCAATTGGTAAGATACTTTTCAAACAACCTTCATAAAGACGAAACAAATTTGCTCTAACCTCAGTATATTTTATTGTTATTGCAAAGACAATTGAGTTGTGCAAGAGGTTGTATCTTGGTTGAAATTTTAATTTTCGATATGCGTTTATTCATTTTTTTATATTGTACCGTATTTTCTATTGCTCTTTTTGCTCAAGGTCCTATCAGTGGTTTTTTACCCGGTGCAAAAACAACAGATATTGCATTGGGCTATTCGTTTGAAACTTATGACAGCTACTTTTTTGGTCAGGATAAGCGGGAGCAGATGGTGGATGCGACATCTTACAATTTGTTTGTAGAACATGGTATCTCCTCAAAAGCGAGCTTAGTGTTGAACCTTCCTTACATTGCTATTGACGAAGAAAATAGCGGTTTACAGGACGCGACGATTGCACTAAAATATAGAAATCAAAGGAAAGAATACGATTCAGGTAATTTGAATTTTATTACTGCAGTTGGACTAACTTTTCCGATTTCTTCTTATCCAAAAGAAACGGTGAATGCTATTGGGGCAGGTGCATTTCAGTTTCAAGGTCGATTGGTCATGCAGTATAATTGGAACTATGGAACTTTCTTGCATATTCAATCTGGTTTTGACTTTCAGCTTATCCCTGTTGCACGAACCTCTATACCTATTCAAGTACGCGCAGGTATGGGTGCTTCCAAGTTTTACTTTGATGTATGGATGGAATATATGAATGCCCTCAATGCCGGGGTAGACAATACAGTGGCAGGTGGAGAAGGCTCTTCTTGGTTTAGAGTTGGTGGCACTTTTTATTATCCATTCACTCCTGATTTTGGAGCATTTTTGGGTGGAGCCTATGTGCTAAGTGGTGAAAACATAGGCCAGTCTAGTCGTATAAACGCAGGAGTTGTTTATAAATGGAATAGAGTTAAGAAAAGAAATTAGACTAGGTCTGAATCATTCCAATCTTTTTTAACTTGAGCTTGTTTTGGCCTTGAATTTTCATTGAGGTCGAGATAATCTTGGTCGTAATCAGTTTCGTAAGGATCATTTTTTTGCATTTTAGCCATTTCTTCTTGAATGGCTCTTTCTTCCCAGTCTTTATCTAGGGAACCGACGCCTGGTACGCCAAAAACATCTAAGTAGTGAAATACTACGCCTATCCCCCATCCCAGAATGGGCCAATAGAACCACAAAGTTCTTGGAGAAGTGAGTATATTGAGGATAAAAAAGAAAACACCCATCACTAAAAAAGAACTCAAATGACCGTAAAAATCTTTTTTGGCTTTTACTTTTTTACGGGCAGCTTGATAAGTATCTCGATTCATGGTTATTTCGCAGTTAATTAGTCAGCCTAGACCATTCGAAATAATTAGTCTAGGCAATGATAGATTAAACAAAATCTTTTTCGTTCCAATGGGCTTTGACGGCCTCTTTTCTTTTTGGTCTATTCAGGTCCAGTTCCTCATTATAAGTTTCCTTTTTGATTTTTGCAAATTCTTCTTCCACTAAATCTTCTTCCCAATGCTTACTTAACATTCCATTTGTACCTGGAAGGCCAAAAACACTTAAATATTGCAAGGCCAAACCAATTCCCCACAACATCGTCACATTTAACCAACTAAGTCCATCTCCATTCGTAAAAGTAATAAAGAAAAAGACTACGTTTATGATGACAAATGATTTTAAGTGTTTATAAAATCTAACTTTTCGTTTCGCTCTTTTTTTAGCGGCTTTATACATATCAGACATAGTTCAGTATTATTTTACTCAACATTACTAATTCCCAGCTCAGCTTTCAATATTTTACGATTAACGAAAAGGAAGATCAGATAAATCTAATTTTTACTCCCCCTTTAGGTAATGCCATCCTAAACTCCCGCTCCATCCTCCCATTGCTGCAAACAAGGCACCTAAAAAAGCAGTTGCCACAATCATCGCATCTCCTGATAGTCCGCCAAGTAATGCTCCCATACGTTCAGATAACCGGCCATCATTTTGCATATCAATCCAAAAAGCAGTGATGCCCCACAATAGAGCACCTCCTAGAAAGGCAAATAAAAAGGCATGTAATGGCTTGATTTGCAAAGCAAAGGCCAATATGCCTGCCACGAGTGGCAATACCCACCAAGGTAAAAAAAGATGTGCGATGTAAGCAACTAGAATGATTAAAGCCGTATATAAAAAGTTCTTCATGTTATTTCTTCATTTGAATTTGATACAATTGATAAGACGCTAAGTCTTCTGGGCTATCCACAAACAAAAGTCTATAATAATTGCCTTTAGCCCAATCTTGCACCATATTATCATAAAATCGACTACCTGGATGCCCAGATTGACCACCGGGATATATACCATGAGCGGTGACCTCCTCTCCAAGTTCTACCACCATCCGCCATGATGGGCCATGATTATTGCGCACAGCATTCAATGCGTGTGCATATCCACCTGTTTCTATTCGATCATATCCAAAACCTGGAAGCCCAGAAATATGTCGAATATTAGCGCCATTAAAATCAGACCACAAATAATCTTCTTCCATCAATTTCTCCAAATTAGCGGCTAGAGCCTGCTTAAAGGAACGTGTTACAATCTCGCGAGCTGTTTCTTTATCAGGTGTGCGTTGATCATCAAAAATTTGATGAGTAGGATAGTCCACCAATAAGGAAATAAAACGCCAAGTTTCTGGATATTGAATATCCACGCTATCTGCTAAGGCCATGACTTCATCAAAAGTATTTTCATAAGTTTGACTGTCCCAAGCTTTGAATAAAATGGCCTCTTTACTCTCTTTGTTAAATTGATAGTCCCAGTCTGCCAGTTTTTTGCTCCATCCCAATTCCTCCTCAGATAGTTCGCTTTCATTCAGCATTTGCAGCATTGCCTGTGTACCTTCTTCTGCATGAATACTAAAAGTATTGTTCTGTAATGACATCATATCTTTAGCGGTGACCCCATCTAATTCTCGTAAAAAACGATTAATTACTCTTCCTCGATAATCATCGAAGCCCCCATTATAATAATAAGGATAATTTGATGCGGTAGAACGCTGATTTGCGGAAGCGATATAAGCTTGTTCTGGATTAAGGGCAGCAGGTATTTGGTTCTTTGGAATAAAGCCATCCCATGCATTAGCAGTTGTATTTCCTTCTTGGATAAAACGGCCTTGACCTTCTTTTTTAATCGGTAATCGACCATTTACACGTAAAGCAATATCCCCTTCCCTACTTGCAAATACAAAGTTTTGTGCTGGGGAGTCATACCCTTTTAAAGCATTGACATAATCATCATGGTTTTTGGCCATATTTAACCGAGTAAAAGCACCTAAATCATAAAATTCGCGCTCTTCCGGATAATCATTTGCGACCCATCGCATGGCTAAATCATAATAAGGGGACGAAGGATCTTCATAAACGATAGGTCCCCATGCTGTATATTTTACCGTATCAAATACCGTTTCTTGTCCTCTCACACGAATGGCCTCCACTACAGGTTCTACCTCATGTAGCTGCCCGTCTAGATAATATGCATTTTTATCCTTGTCGGTCCACTCCATTCTATACCAATCCAAAACATCATGCCCTGCATTAGTTATCCCCCAAGCAATATCTTCATTGAATCCAATAATTACCCCTGGAATACCTGGAAGTGAAACGCCATAGACATTCATTTCTGGCGTATGCAAATGAATTTCATACCATATAGAAGGTAAGGTGAGACCTAGATGTGGATCATTAGCCAAGATTGGGCTCCCAGATGCCGTTTTGCTACCGCTTACTGCCCAGTTATTACTCCCTACAAATTCAGGAGACATAGGTAAATGCCTATGTGGTATGACTTCCGTCAAAGAAGTAGGTAGTGGATCCATTTCTTTTTCTTGTACTAAACTATCAAACTGCCACGGCGTGTTTGCTGGAATAATCGGATCTTGTTGGGGATTATACTCTGGGTAAAGAAAATCATATAATTCGTCTCCAAAAATCGTTTTAGCATTAGTCGCACGAATATCGTAATTACGGAAGCACAAGGTTTCAGCCATACTCTTTGAGAACAAGGCAGAATGCAATGGTGTCCATAGCTCTGGTTCAAAATTCAAAATCTTATATCCCAATGGCAATGTTTTTGGGCTTAGCGCTTGAATATAAGCGTTGACGCCTGCAATGTAGGCTTCTAGGGTTTGCACCTCTTCTGGGTTGCGCTTCCAAGAGTTGATAGCATTTTTAGCAGCAGCCAACATGCCCTTTCTCCTTTGTAGCTGATCTCTTTCTAAGGTGCGATTACCGAGCACTTCAGACAAACGCCCGCCTACTGCACGTACAGATAAATCCATCTGCCATAATCGATGCATGGCCGTTACATATCCTTGCGCATAATAGGCATCATCTAAACTTTGAGCGAAAATATGTGGCACCAGTCGGTCGTCAAAGATCACCTTTACTTCTCCACTTAATCCTTCCATCTTTAAAGTGACATCTTTAAATGATTCCTCCGAAGGAGCATTTTGCCAAAAACCTGTAAAAGGATTTAGTAAGGGTGCTAAAGGAGGCGTATTACTGCCAAAGGGATGGTGCAAGTTGAAAATGGTGACCAGTACAATAGTCAAACTAAACACAATAACGAACTTTATTAGACGCATCTGGTTAGGCTTTAAAGAAATTAAGTTTGATCAAAAATGCTTTAAAAATAAATCTTCGATTTCAAAAGGTCTTTTCTAAAGCAGGCAGTTTGCATCACACTGTACGTCTTCCTGCTCCACCGAAGAAAGAGCGCATCAATAAGAAACATTTTTTCTACTTTGCTAAACAAGAAAATTTAAAATCGTGGGAAATTACAAAATAATATTAGTTCTTCTAAGTATCATTGGAATACATAGTTGCTCAAATCCCTCAAATAAAAAAAATAATAATCCTTCAAACGCTTTCAAAACAACTCCACCTTCCAGGCTTTACTTTAAAAATATGAGAAGTATCAATTATAATAGTGAAGCTGTTGGCAATAACCAAATAGATATTTTTCGCTTTCGCAAATTGGATGAAGTTCAGAATCGTCCAATAATCTTCCCTCAAATCATGGATTATTGGATACTTGATAGAGCATACTTAAAATTAGTGAGTAATAAAGCTGCCAATTCTGTCATCCGAGATACCCTCATTTTTAAAGATAAAAATCTCTTGGATACCTTAGTCGTTCGAGCTAATCGCCCTGAAGAACAAACACAGATAGTCATTAAAATTCATGATACATTAAAAAAGGAACAGCAAATATTTGCCATTACCAAAGAAGGAAAGCAACTCCTATTATTAGAAGACAAGATGGATCGTTACTATTTTGATATAATTATGAAAGATTACTATCGATTAATCGACATAATGTAACATCAAATCTAATTAGAGCCAGACCTCAACAACCTTTTTTACATCTCATTATTAGCTATTTAGATACAGCATAGGATAAAGCAGTGCGTTTCAAATCACCCATGTTAGTAAGATACTATGTCACATAATACAACCTAACAATAAATACTACAAAAACCATAGTTAGACTACCATAAAAACACCCTAAAATCGCCCAAAAGCAGCGTCACAAATTCCATTTATATATTTATAAAAACACCTAATAATCAGTGATTTCAGTAAAATATTTGCAATAAATACCTTAACATTTATGTCACAAAAAAAAGATAAAGGGTTTGTCATTTTAATAAAAAGACATTAATTTCGTTTTGAATCTTAAAAAGTAGTTTTTGTGTTTATTTGTTTGGGTTAGAGACTCTTGCTCCTCGGAGCAAGAGTTTTTCTTTTTTAAACAGTGGTAAAAAAGAAAAGCCGAACCAAAATTGGTTCGGCTTTTCTTTTGTTTAATGTAACAGAATCTGTTACATAGCAACAAGCTATAATTAGCGATTAATTATTAAAACCACCAGTACTTGAAGGGATAGCTTCTGGCTCTTCAGCAGGCTTTTTCACTTGCCCTTTAATAGTCAATACTTTTTTATCACCTTCAATATTGGTAGTCAAAGTTACACGTTTAGTAAATTTACCAATCCGTTTAGTATCATAGCGGACCTTAATTTCTGCAGATTCGCCTGGAGCGATCGGCTCTTTTGGGTATGTAGGTACAGTACAACCACAGCTTCCTTTTGCGTGCTTGATGATTAGAGGCTCATTACCTGTATTTGTAAATTTAAAGAAACGATAAGGGTCAGCATTTTGCTCTATAAGACCATAATCAATTGTTTCTGACTCAAAGACCATCTGAGGTCCTGTAGTTTCTTCATTAGCTGCTTGTGGAGCAGTTGCTTCACTTTGTGCAAAAGTAACAGTCAAAGTGCTTGCTAAAAAAGCTAAAACTAGTAATATACGATTCATCCTTGTTTTTTTTAGTAAAAAAATCCGTCAACAAAAATAGCTGAATTAAAAAACAAATAAAAGTATTAGATAACTGAAAAATGTTAATCAGATCATAATGTTTTGTCATCTATCTGTAATTAAGCCAATAAATACGTCGCCAAAGTCCTAATTATTGCATTTTCAATACTTGAATTGTTAACTCAAGGAAACAAATAGTAACCATAGATTGTCTTCATTTGGAGATGCTATTCCAAATTTTTCGTATTTTTGCACAAATTTCAAACTAGTGTTTGAAATAATATTTTGAAAAGCATTAACCACATAATGCAAACCAAATTAAAACCAGATTCATGACTATGCTGAAAGATGCTGTAGTTAAATTAAAAGATATTGGCCTTAACCTAAGTATTGAAGAGATTAAATCCGACTACCGAATCTGCTGTATCAGCAGGGAAGTAAGTCTCCTAGCCCGAAAGGAAGTACTTACAGGCAAAGCAAAATTCGGTATTATTGGTGATGGCAAGGAGGTACCTCAAGTAGCCATGGCAAGAGCATTCCAGAAAGGTGATTTCCGCTCTGGTTATTATCGTGATCAAACCTTCATGTTTGCGCTTGGTCTTTGTTCTATAGAAGACTTTTTTGCCCAACTGTATGCTGATACAGAGAATGATCCTTTTTCTGGCGGACGCCAAATGAATAATCATTTTGCCACTGCCCTTATCAACAGTCAAAACCAAGCTACTACGCACAAAGCACTATATAATGTAAGTTCGGATATCTCTAGTACTGGAGGTCAAATGGCTCGTGCACTAGGGCTTGCACTGGCTTCAAAGAAATACAAATCTTCTGAGGCACTAAGTAAAGGAACACCTTACTCCAACAATGGCCAAGAGGTAACATTTTGTACTATCGGAGATGCTAGTACATCAGAAGGTGTTTTTTGGGAAACCATAAATGCTGCAGCGGTCATGAAAGTCCCCTTGGCCGTGTCCGTATGGGATGATGGTTTTGGCATATCTGTTCCTAAAAAATATCAAACCACCAAAGAAAGTATTTCAGAAGCACTATCTGGATTCCAGTTGGACGAGAAGGGTAATGGCATGTATATTTTTAAGGAAAAAGGCTGGAACTACCCAGGTTTGGTTCATATATATAAAACTGGGATTGATCAAGTGCGGCAAAATCACCTTCCTGCGCTATTCCACATAGAGGAAGTTACTCAACCGCAAGGACACTCTACTTCAGGTTCTCACGAACGTTACAAGTCAAAAGAACGCTTGCAATGGGAACGAGAGCACGATTGTATCTTGATCATGGGTAAGTGGATGATTGAAGAGAATATTGCTACACAGGAAGAGCTAGACCATATTCGCTTAGAAGCTAAAAAAGAAGTAAAAGAAGCTCGCAATCGTGCATGGAAAAGTTTCAATCAAGGAGCAACCGAAGTATTCGAGCAGCTAAAGCAAATTTATACAAAAGTTCAATCGACTGAAGGCACCGAGCCCCTGCAAAAAGCAATAAGCCGTATGCTCAATCCTCTTCTTGCAGAGCTTACGCAAAATGCAAAAAGACTACTCTACCAAGTCATGGGTCAACAAACTGAAGTAGAGGCGGATCTAAAAGTATTACTTGCTAATATCTATACCAAAGCACAAAAAGATTATCACGATAACTTATATAGCCATTCTGAACATTCAGCCTTAAATGTACCTGTTGTTACACCACAGTACAGTGCAAAGTCAGTTACGAAAAATGGGTATGAAGTTTTGAATACCTTCTTCGACCTTTCGTTCGAAAAAGACCCTAGCCTTTTCGCCTTTGGCGAAGATGTAGGTCATATCGGAGATGTCAATCAAGGCTTTGCAGGTTTGCAGAAAAAGTTTGGTATCGAACGTATCTTCGACACGGGTATCCGAGAATGGACCATTATGGGGCAAGCTATCGGTATGGCTATGCGTGGACTACGACCAATTGCAGAGATTCAATACCTCGATTATCTTGTTTATTCTCTCCCTGCTTTAACAGATGACCTGGCTACACTGCGCTATCGCTCTGATGGATTGCAGCAAGCACCTGCTATCATTCGTACAAGAGGACACCGTTTAGAGGGAATATGGCATGCTGGTTCCCCTATGGGAATGTTGCTAAACTCTTTAAGAGGAATGTATATCCTTGTTCCTAGAAATATGGTACAAGCTGCAGGGATGTATAATACAATGATTCAGTCAGATGATCCTGCCCTAATCATTGAATGTCTAAACGCTTATCGTTTAAAGGAGGAAATGCCAGATAATATTGGTAAATATACCGTTCCACTGGGTGTGCCTGATGTATTACAAGAAGGGACAGATGTTACTTTGGTAACTTATGGCTCTTGTGTAAGAATTGCCGAAGAAGGTATCGCCTTATTGGAAAAACAAGGTATATCAGTTGAATTGATTGATGTACAAACTTTGCTTCCATTTGATTTAGAGCATCAAATCGTTGAATCCCTTAAAAAGACCAATCGCTTAGTCATTATGGATGAGGATGTACCTGGAGGGGCATCCGCTTATATCCTTCAGGAAGTATTAGAAAAACAAGGCGGCTATTACTACCTAGATTCAGCTCCAGTTACCTTGACTGCCAAAGCCCATCGTCCACCATATGGTTCAGATGGTGACTATTTCTCTAAACCTAATCCAGAAGATGTTTTCGAAAGTGTTTATAGATTGATGAGTGAGGTAGACCCACAACGCTTTCTAGGAAGTATTTAAAATCTTTTAACAACAAAGTACTAGCGATACTCAAAAGCAACTTATGATAGATACATGAGTTGCTTTTTTTTATATTTTTTTCATTTTTTACTCCTATGAACTTGGAGTATCTTTGGATGAACTAAGAGAATAGTAAATTTTTCACTGTGAATCTTTGATTAGCCTAAAATTTAATTAAATTTAGGCTCGATTAAACACAAACACTTAACTAATTGCTCCGTAATCCCTTAACTTTAAGAACTTTATCGCACTTTTCCAAAATTAATCCGCTAATATCATCCAAGCATCTTTTGATGGGAATAGTAAAAAAAATAAAATAAAACAATGCATACAGGCCGCATTCCGAAATAAAAAATCGTTTATGCTTCGGAACACATTAAACAAATATATCCAATTGTGCATTGTATTAGCATTGAAAAAAACTCAAAACTAGAAAAATAACTACAGCCTGCTTATTTCTATTTAGAATGAGCACAAATAGGCTGTATGCTATAAAGGTACGCTTAAATGCGTCTAATTCTATTTTATAACTAAATGCAATTGCTAGTATGAAGCATCTCATTACCAGACTAGGTGTGCTGCTGGGCTTGTTATTCTTTGCGAATGTAGCTCTCGCACAATTTACCGTTAAAGGTACCATTACTGATGCCAATCAAGAACCACTCATCGGTGTTTCTATCCTCGTTAAAGGAACAACCGTAGGGACGGTTACAGATTTGAATGGAAACTATACATTAGATGTTCCTGGAGAATCTGCAACCATTGAATTCTCTTACACAGGTTTTGGTGGCCAATCTATTGAAGTAAGTCCATCCAACAATAAGGTTGATATCATTATGAAAGAAGATATCGCAAAATTGGATGAGGTAGTTGTAACTGGTTTGGCATCTTCGATCAAAAGATCAAACTTGGCGAATGCCGTTTCTACCATTTCATCATCTCAGTTAACAGGTGTAACTACTCAGCAAACTGTAGATGGTGCACTTTACGGTAAATTAACGGGTGTAAACATCGTTTCCAGCAACGGTGCACCTGGTGGAGGTATCGCTATTCGTCTTCGTGGTATTTCTTCCCTTAGCGGAAACAACCAACCCCTTATCATCGTTGATGGTGTTTATATCACTAATGCAGAGATTCCAAGTGGTTCTCGCTTTACTTCTGGTGCCAATTCTGGTACAGAGGAAGGTGCATCTAACCGTTTGGCAGATCTTAATCCTGCTGACATCGAGAATATCGAGGTACTTAAGGGAGCATCTGCAGCAGCGATCTATGGTACACGTGCCAATGCAGGTGTAATCATCATCACTACTAAAAAAGGAGCTAGAGGGAAAACTAATATTTCTCTAGAACAAGATTTTGGATTTAATCAGATTCAAAGATTTGTAGGCCGCAGAACTTTTGCTGATTCTAGTGAGGTTTCTGGTGTTTATGGATCTGGTGCAGCTGTCCAGTGGCAAGAGGCATCTAATGCTGGTGAAATCTTTAATTATGAAGAAGAAATTTACGGTGAAACAGGTTTAATCTCTGACACTAGACTAAAAATTTCTGGTGGAAACGATAAGACTAGCTTCTTCGTAAGTGGAGCATACCGCACAGAAGATGGTATCATCAAAAACACTGGTTTTGAACGTCTTTCAACCCGTTTGAATCTTAGTCATAAGATTTCTGACAACTTAACTATTTCTTCTTACACTAACTATGTTAACAGTAAGGCAGCTCGTTCTTTCACTGGTAATGAAAATGAAGGTGGATTGAGTTATGGTTACAACTTAGCATTTACAAGAGATTATGTTAATCTTTTCCCAGATGCTGACGGAAACTACCCACTAAACCCAACTGCTTCTGGTAATCCTATTTTTGTAAGAGACCAAGCTAGAAATGATGAAAACAACAATCGTTTCATCCAAGGTTTTAATCTTACTTGGAATGCTTACCAAACAGATAATCAGGTGTTAAGATTT
>JAKVCU010000146.1 GCA_022448955.1 Saprospiraceae bacterium | reverse complement strand
CTTAGGCGAATCCTACTATTGGAAGTTCATTGAAATTAAAGCAATGGCTGAGTTAGAATCGTGTTTAGTCTTTTTTTGTATATCTCCATCTTTTTGAGGTAATCTGTCTTATGTGCTTCGTCAATTGGTTTTGCAGAAGGAGGCTTTAGTGTTAAAGGATCGACTGCTTGGCCATTTTTCCAAACACGAAAATCTAAGTGAGGACCAGTAGATCTTCCTGTGCTTCCCACGTAACCGATGACTTGTCCTTGTTTTACATGAGCACCAGGATGGATGCCATTTCCAAATTTTGACAAGTGCATATACCCAGTTGTGTAAACACTATTATGTTTGATTTTGACATAATTTCCAGCGGCACCGGCATAATTAGCTTTAATTACCTTGCCATCACCAATGGAATAGATTGGTGTTCCACTTGGTGCAGCGTAGTCTACACCAAGGTGTGGCATCCGGCGTTTTAAGATGGGGTGCATACGGTTGTGTGAAAACTTACTACTAATACGATGATAACTAAGTGGTGCTTTTAAGAATGCTTTTCGTAGGCTATTCCCCATTTCATCAAAATATTCAATGATACTATCTTGTTCATATCTGAATGCATAGTATTCAGCATCCATATGTTCAAAATAAGCAGCCTTGATATCACCAATGCCAATTAATTCGTCATTTACGTATAATTCGTCAAAGATCATTTTAAAGTTATCCCCTTTTTGAATACCAAAAAAATCAATCTGCCAAGCATATATCTCGGAGAGTGCGACAGCTAGCTTAGGACTATTTCCATTTTCAATCAATGTATGGTAAAGCGAAGAGCTAATGGTACCTGAAGTGGTTTTTTCTACACTAGAGACAGGAAACTGTTCTTTGGAGACATGGACGGAATCATCAAATTTATAGACGATATAATCAATGGAATTGGGATGATAAATAAAACATTTTGCCTGGCGAGTAGAATCTTTTGAGCAAATAATCTCATATTCTTTGTCCGTTACAAATTTTCTCACATCAAAAATGGGTTCTGCGGCAAGTGCAATTTCATTAATTAACTTATAGGAAACCTGATAAAGAGAAAGAATATCTGATAGATTTTGATTCGGTTGAATCGTATTTTTAATAATCTCTACAGCATCTTTGTCATAACCATAGATGGTTTGATCGATAGGCGTTTCAAGTTGAGAAAAATCTTTTTCTATGGAAGGTTCTTTTTTATTTTTATGACAAGATGTTAGCAAGGAGAAAATAATTGGTAATAAGGTTATCGCTATTATAACCTGGAGCGCATTTTTCATGTACGGGTGTATTTTAGTAAGTTAAAAGCTTATGATATGCTTGATTAGTTTCTGTCGAAATCAAAGGTCGTCATTCCTTTTTCATCATTTACTTGTATTCCGATGGCAGCCAGCTGGTCTCGTATATGATCTGAGAATTTGAAGTACTTCTGACTTCTAGCCTGTTTCCTTACATCAATAAGAATATCCAACACTTCAGAGAGTAGTTCATCATTATTACTGGTTTCCATCTCTACACCAAGGACATTATTAAGAAAACCTCGATAAGTATTTTGAAGTGTATTCAAGACTTCTATTGAAATTTTAGCTTTTTTCTGTTTTAATATTTGAGCAAATCGCAAAAGTTCAAAAAGGCAGGCGATAGTTTCAGGTGTATTAAAATCATCATTCATCTTTTGGTAGCAGCGTTCGCAGGTACTCAGTATCTTTTCAGACAAGTCTTTGTCTGTATTTTCTATATCATCTGCAATTAGATCATTGATGAGTTGTAATCCTTTTAGTAATTTTCCACTGGCGACTTCTGCAGACTTCAGTGCCTGATTTGAAAAATCAATGGTGCTTCCATAATGTGCTTGTAACATTAGGAAACGTACAGTCATTGGGCTGTAGGATTTTTCGAGTAATGGATGATCTCCACTAAACATTTGGCTAAGAGAAATAAAATTACCTTTTGATTTTGCCATTTTCTGCCCATCTAGAGTCATCATATTATTGTGCATCCAATACCGGACGGGCGCGCAGTCAAAGGCAGCATGACTTTGGGCAATCTCTGCTTCGTGGTGCGGGAATTTAAGATCCATACCTCCGCCATGAATATCGAATGGTAGTCCAAGGTATTTAATGCTCATAGCGGAACATTCGATATGCCATCCAGGAAACCCTTGTCCCCATGGTGACGGCCATTGCATGATGTGACTGGCATCTGCTTTTTTCCAGAGGGCAAAATCAGCAGGATGTTTTTTCTGCTCTTGTCCGTCAAGTGCTCGACTGCCATGTAGGAGGTCTTCCAATACTCGTCCAGAAAGCTGTCCGTAATGGTATTTTTCGGCATACTTCATGACATCCAGATAAATGGACCCTTCCCTTTCATAAGCAAATCCATTGGCAAGGATTTGCTCAATCATGGTGATTTGTTCGACAATATGTCCTGAAGCAGTAGGTTCTATTGATGGCGGCAATACATTAAGCTTGGCCATCATATCCCGATACAAATTGGTATAGTTTTGTGCTACCTCCATGGGTTCCAATTGTTCGAGGCGAGCTTTTTTTGCGATTTTATCTTCGCCTTGCCCATTTAGTTCATCTTCCAAATGGCCAACATCTGTAATATTCCGAACATAGCGTACTTTGTAACCTAAGAAATGGAGGTATCTAAAAACGATGTCAAAGGTTACAGCAGATCGAGCATGGCCTAGATGTGGCTCCCCATACACAGTGGGACCACAGACATACATACCAACTTTGCCTTGTACCAGCGGTTTAAACAGTTCTTTTTTTCCTGAGAGCGTATTCTTTATATATATGTTTCTATTTTCCATTTTCTTTAGTTTAAAAATTCTATCGCCTCTATGCTAAGCAATTAAGAGTATATTTAAATTTTGTTCAAAGGGAGAATCAATGATTTGAGCCTGCCTGCTAGTAAAGGTAGGGTTTGGGTTAAGACTTCGTAATGGAGCTTAGCGAGCTAAGCGACTGATCCAATCGGACGCCATAGTTTTCAAAGCTTTGGTTTTCAGGTATTAGGAAGTTTAAACTCGCCTAAGGCTATAGTATGCCTAGCTATATCAATTGATAGAATTCATTTCGTAAGTCGATATCCTTGAATTTTCCTCCATATTCCAGCGTCGTAGTTAGACTGGTTTTATCTTTCACTCCACGAGTAGAAACACAAAGGTGTTCAGCTTCGACCACCACAATGATATCTTCCGTTTGAAGGGCATCTTTAAGTTCGTTGAATATTTGTAGCGTCATGCGTTCTTGTACCTGAGGCCTTTTGCCATAGTATTCGACAATTCTATTGATCTTGGATAAGCCTATCACTTGACCAGCAGAGATATAAGCGACATGAGCCTTTCCTATAATGGGTAGAAAGTGATGTTCACAGGCTGATGTAAATGTAATATCTTTTTCTACCAGCATTTTATTGTACTGATACTTGTTTTCAAATATCGAAAGAGAGGGCTTATTATTGGGGTTTAAACCCTGAAAGATCTCTTTCACATACATTTTGGCTACTCTATGAGGGGTGCCTTTAAGACTATCATCGGTTAAGTCTAGTCCTAGTTCCTCCATGATACCCGTAAAGAGTTTTTCTATGCTGGCCATTTTTTCCTCATCGGATTTGGCAAATGCATCTATTCTTAGTGGAGTATCAGCGGATGTCATGATATGGTGGTCCCCATTTAGATCATGCTGAGCTTTTTCCACTAAATTTTCGTCTATTCTCATTGCTATTCTAAATTATCAATGAATGGAAGCTTATTATTTTCTATTTCATGAGTGCAATAATAACGTTTTTTTGTTAATGCAACATTGTTGCATTAAGTTTATTTTGGTGTGACAAATTAGAATGAAGGAAATTAAATTGATATAGAAACTATTTAAATGAGGTATATATTTTTTAAGTGATTCTTTTATTTGCGTTTTATGAGACAACGAAGTTGAGGATACGGGGAGTGTGTAAAAAATGATTCAAACTTACCTCTAATTGTCATTTTATCTTCGAATCTGTTCGGGAATGTTTTAATAAAGACCAATAAACTATTTGTAGAATCAGTTATTGGCCAATAATTGATTTGCTGTTTTGAGGAAGAGGGAAATTAACTTTTTCTAGGCTTATTTTTTAGCTAAAAAAATAGAGTAATAAAGCAGGTGCTTTTTGTACGGAATGCTAGGCTATGAAAAAAGCTGAGCGAAAATTTTACTGTTTTTCAAGGACTTATGATTTTGGAAAGTGACTTTTTTTAGAGAAAACCTTGGTTTTTGTAGAAAAGAAATTTACCTTTGCACTCGCCTTTGGAAAAGCTTTCATTGAAGCGCTTTAAGATAAGGCTAAATATCATTATTGATTACAAAAATTATTCAGAGTGGATACGTTAAGTTATAAGACGCAATCGGCTAAGAAGGAAGAAGTAGAACGCAAATGGTACATTATTGATGCAGAAGGCGAAGTCGTAGGTCGTCTTTGTACAAGAATTGCTACTGTATTACGCGGAAAACATAAACCTTCCTATACGCCACACGTAGATACAGGTGACTACGTGATTGTTACCAATGTGGATAAAATCCGCTTTACAGGTGACAAGTGGAATCAAAAGGAATATATCACTTTCTCTGGTTACCCAGGTGGTCAGAAGCGTGTGAAAGCAGCTGAAAAGCTAGAGAAGAAGCCAAGAGATATCGTTGAATTGGCGGTAAAAGGTATGCTTCCTAAAACGAAGTTAGGACGTGCAATGCGTAAGAAGTTGTTCGTTTATGAAGGCGCTGATCATCCGCATGAGGCACAGAAGCCAGAACCGTTCAAATTTTAATTAAACTAATTATCCGATAATCGTTTCGAGCGATTGTTCAAAATAGTATTTCATTATGGAAATGATTAATGCGACGGGAAGGAGAAAAGCATCTGTAGCGAGAGTATATTTAACAAAAGGTGATGGCAAGATTGTTGTCAACGGGAAAAAAGTTGAAGATTACTTTCCAACAGCTCACATCAGAGCAAATGTAGTAGCTCCTTTCGAGACAGTTCAAGTTGAGAATCTTTACGACTTGAAAGTGAATGTAAAAGGTGGTGGTTTTAAAGGCCAGTCAGAAGCTATCCGTATGGCTATCTCTCGTGCTTTAGTTAAACTGAACGAAGATTTCCGTAAGCCACTTAAAGATAAAAAATTCCTTATGCGTGATGCGCGTGCGGTTGAACGTAAAAAGTACGGTCGTCCAAAGGCGAGAAAGAGCTTCCAGTTCTCCAAGCGTTAATTTTTATCTTTTATTTATTCAAAAAGTCGCGCAGGCTTCTGGCTTGCGCCAAATTATATTAAAATGGAAAAACCTAGCTATAAAGATCTTCTAGATGCTGGTGTTCACTTTGGTCACCTTAAGAAAAAGTGGAATCCTAAGATGTCTCCATATATCTTCATGGAGCGCAAAGGTATCCATATCATCGATTTGAACCGTACTTCGGAATGCATGGACCGTGCAGCCAATGTTATGCGTCAATTAGCAAGATCAGGTAAGAAAATTTTATTTGTTGCTACTAAAAAGCAAGCTCGCGATATCGTTTCAAAAGCTGCTTTGAGTGTAGGTATGCCTTTCGTTACTGAGCGTTGGTTAGGAGGTATGATGACTAACTTCCCAACAATCAAGCGTTCTATCAAGAAAATGAATAACATCGATAAGATGTTGGCGGATGGTAATGTGACGAGCATTACTAAGAAGGAGCGTTTGACTCTAACACGGGAGCGTAATAAGCTAGAGAAAGTATTGGGAGGTATCGCAAACCTCAATCGTACGCCTTCTGCTATCTTTTTGGTAGACATTGCGCACGAGCATATTGCTGTAGCAGAAGCACACAAACTGAATATGCGTACATTCGGTATCGTAGATACCAATTCAGATCCAAATCAAGTTGATTTTCCAATTCCAGGAAATGATGATGCTTCTAAATCAATTGCTATCATTACAAATTATATGGTACAAGCGATTAAAGAAGGATTGGAAGAGCGCAAAAATAACAAAGCTCAAAAAGAAGGAGCTTCAAAAGCAAAAGAACAGGCATAGTCTAGTACTGCCAAGTTTGTAATACTGGAAGAATAACAAATAAATTCGTTTGTTATTCTTCCTAATTTCATAACCTTATTCTAGGTTCTTTTCGATTCAAATTATAGGTTAACAGTAGGGTTTTTACCCATTGGATATTCAAGTTACTGTTATTTATTTTTTATCCACACAAGTCTAGTAAATAATAGATTTGTATAAACAACTAGCGAAATGAGTAAAATTTCTGCCGCTGACGTAAAAAAACTGCGTGACTTGACCGGCGCAGGTATGATGGACTGCAAAAAAGCACTTGCTGAAGCAGATGGTGATTTTGATAAGGCGATTGAATATCTTCGTAAAAAAGGTCAAAAACTATCTGAAAAGAGAGCTGACCGTGAAGCAAACGAAGGTGTAGTTTTGGCTATTACTTCTGATGATAAGAAAAAAGGAGTAGTATTACGTTTGAGCTGTGAAACAGACTTCGTTGCCAAAAACGAAAACTTCGTTAAGCTTACCCGTTCTTTTGCTGATATCGCTTTGGCTAACATGCCAGCTGATAGAGATGCATTATTAGCATTGCCTTATGAAGATATCACAGTTGGAGAGAAAGTGACTGAGCAGTTGGGTGTAATTGGTGAAAAATTAGAAATCTCTGCTTACGAAAGTTTAGAAGCTGAAACAGTTTGTCCTTACATTCACATGGGTAATAGAGCAGGTGTTTTAGTAGGATTGAATAAAGCTGTTGATGGTGAAGCATATGATGGTGGTCGTTCTGTAGCTATGCAGGTGGCTGCTATGAAGCCAATTGCTGTAGATAAGGATGGTGTTGATGCAGATACAGTAAGCAAAGAAATTGAAATTGGTAAAGAGCAAGCTCGTGCAGAAGGTAAGCCTGAAGCAATCTTAGAAAAAATTGCTATGGGTAAACTGAATAAGTTTTACAAAGAAAAAACTTTGTTGAACCAGCAGTTTGTGAAAGATAGTAAAAAATCAGTTTCACAATATTTGAAATCTTTCGATGGTGAATTAACGGTCACAGATTTCAAACATATTTCACTTGTTTAAGATACTTAAAAGGCGAATCAGAAACTTCTGATTCGCCTTTTTTTGCACTTCCCCCATTGGAGCTGCTGGAAAATGGAGTTTTCCATAAACCTTGACTTCCATCTTTAGCAAATACTCCATATCTTTCCGCCAAACTACTAGGCAACAATTCAAAAGAATTTTTATATGGCAATGAAGTATAAACGTATTCTCCTAAAATTGAGCGGAGAATCACTCATGGGAAAGCAGCAATTTGGCATCTCTCCTGAAATGCTAAAACACTATGCAGCTCAAATTAGGGAGTTGGTAGATCTTGGGGTAGAGGTAGCTGTAGTGATTGGTGGTGGAAATATCTTTAGAGGCTTGCAGGCCGCAAGCTCTGGTATTGAAAGGGTACAAGGGGATTATATGGGTATGATGGCAACTGTGATTAATGGCATGGCTATACAAAGTGCGCTTGAGAAGCAAGGTATCTACACTCGTTTGATTTCTGCCATTGAAATGAAGCAAATTGCAGAACCATATATTCGTCGCCGTGCTATTCGCCATTTGGAGAAAGGTCGAGTGGTCATTTTTTCTGCAGGTACCGGTAGCCCCTATTTCACAACTGATTCAGCTGCAGCCTTGCGGGCCAATGAGATCAATGCAGAAGTAATATTGAAGGGAACCAGAGTAGATGGTGTCTATTCTGCAGATCCAGAAAAAGACCCTAATGCGACTAAGTTCGATACGATTTCGTTTGCAAAGGTTATCAGTATGGGACTTAGTGTAATGGATATGACGGCATTTACCCTATGCCAAGAAAATAACTTACCTATTATTGTTTTCGATATTAACCAAGAAGATAATCTTCTCAGGATTGTTAATGGCGAAAGAGTAGGTACTTTAGTAGAAGGATAACTTAAGTATTGGCTATCGCAATGGTAGCCATGCTTAATTGTACACCTTCAATTTTCAATAATTTTATACCACAAGCTTCTAATGTAGCACCAGTGGTGATCACATCATCAACCAAAAGGATATGCTTGTTTTTTAATTGATCAGGATATCTTACCTCAAAGGCTTTTATCACGTTTTCAAAGCGTTCTATTCTACTTTTTTCTGTTTGGCTTATAGTAAATTCTTTTCTGACCAATGTAGTTGTATCGATACGTATATTCATGCTTTCAGATAAGCCTTTTGCGAAATGGTAAGATTGATTGTATCCTCTCTTTCTTTCTTTACGGGGGTGAAGTGGAACCGGTATTATAAGTTGTATATCATTGAAATAAGCACTTTTTTTTAGCTGGCGTCCATACCACTTACCTAGCTTACTACCAATATCTTTTCGGCCTTTATACTTTAGATTATGGATTAAATGTTGCGTTTTTCCTCCTTTTACGAAGTGATAAAGTGCAGCACCATTTTCTAGAGAGAGTCTTCCCCAAAAGCGATCTGTAAATGGGTTTTCTTTGTATAAATGGAAATTTGTTTTAGGTAATTTCAAGCTACATGTTAAGCAAAGTATATCTTCATTGGAAGATATTTCATCCTGACAAGCAATACAAAGGTGGGGGTAAAAAAGGTTTAGGAAGTTCTTTCCAATTTGTGTTAACATAGCTTTCATTGTGCAAAATTTTGGGCAAAAAAAAACGTCTGCCATTGCGTTAGCAAGACAGACGTATCAAAACAAAACGAAAAACCAACTTTAAACAAGTCTTTTATTTAACTACTAACTATGGTAGTTTGTTTTTTGTTGCAACAGGGGTGTTAATAATTTCTTAAAAATTATAGGGAGAACGATTTTTATTCGTTATTTGCTGCCTTTAGACGGACCAACATTTCCATTTCTTCTCCACGACGATTAACCATTAGCTTTATGGTTTCTCCTACCTTCGCACGACCAACAATTTCCTGTAATTCTGGGACAGACTTTACATCTCTACCATCTACCTGTATAATGATATCCTTGGGTAATAAACCTGAATACTGTGCAGAACCACCGTCAAACAGCTTTTCTACGACTACACCTTGGCTAATATCCACTTCCAATTCTTCAGCATACTCACTATCTAAATCAGAAACATTGATACCTAAGAAAGCCCTTTGAAAGCTACCAAATTTGATAATATCATCAACAATTCTTGTAACTAAGTTAATTGGTATGGCGAAGGAATAACCCTGGAAAACACCAGTTCGAGTAGCGATAGCTGTATTTATACCCAATAATCTGCCTTGTGCGTCAATTAAAGCGCCACCACTATTCCCTGGGTTGACGGCTGCATCCGTCTGAATAAATGCTTCTATTGCATCTCCTCCACCTAACAACTGTATACTCCTACCTTTTGCGCTAATGATACCAGCAGTTACTGTGGACGTTAAATCGAACGGATTTCCTACAGCTAGAACCCATTCTCCAACCTTTGCGTTATCGGAGTCACCATTACGTAAGTTGGGAAGATTATCAGATTCTATTTTTAGCACTGCAAGATCTGTCTTTTTATCTGTACCAATGATTTTGGCTTCAAACTTTCGATTGTCGAAAAGGGTAACTTCTACTTTATCTGCATATTCCACTACATGATTATTAGTAACAATGTAACCATCAGTGGAGTAAATAACACCAGAACCCATACCCGCTCTTGGTCCATTTTCAAACGGATTTCTAAAGCCGTCACCAAAAAAGTCTCTAAAAGGATTATTCGAAGCTTCTTGACCCTCAGATTTGGTAGAAATATGCACAACAGCTGGCATAGAAATTTCTGCCGCAGCTGTAAAGTCAGTAGGCAAATTATTTTGACCTGCGCGAATATTTATATTTTTGATAGCCCTGGCAGATGCTTCGTAGGAAGTTTCTTCAGCAATATTTATTTCTTGGGAAAAGTACTGTATAGCACCAAAAGTGGTTAGGCCACCCAGTATTCCGGCAAAAACATATGAAATGAATTGCTTCATTTTGCGCTTCTTTTTTAATTATTGAATATTTTTATGCAATAAAGGTTGATTGAATAAAAATTCACCTATAACTTACGTATTCTAAACCACTATTTCAAGCCTATTGTTAGGAGGTTATTTCTCTTTAACAGGAAATTAACAAGACCATAGAATAATCAATGATTGAACCTCTCCAAAATTGGTAAACCATAAGCTGGCCTGTGTTTAAAAAAATCAAAACTAATCAATGTTACAAAGTGCCAAATTTTTGTGTAAACCAAGTGGAAGCGACAAATTTTTATCAATGGAGAATTTATCAAAGGAATCTATCAACTTAGAAGAAGAACTGCAGGCAGAAAATGATCTTGAGCGCACACTGATCAGGCAGCCCTCTTTTAGGAAAGGGTTGCTTTGGGGCGTCCCTAGATATGGTCATCCAGAAGGTGAAATTTATAAACATATAAAGGAAGTTTATCAAAATATCGACCATCTAAATCTTGATGACGCTATTCGCTATCAACTTAGAATCATAGCACTTACGCATGATACCTTCAAATATTGCGAAGATAAAAATAGACCAAGAGATTGGTCAAAGCATCATGCTGTTCTCGCCCGTAATTTTCTGGGGAGATTTCTTAACGATCCCACTATTTTAAAAATAGTTGAGCTTCATGATGAAGCTTATTATGCCTGGCGCTTGATTCATTTGTATAAGGAAAAAGTCGAGGGGCAGAAAAGATGGCATCGATTGCTACAGGCATTAGGGAAAGATGTTCCACTCTATTATTTATTCTTCAAATGCGATACCCAAACAGGTGATAAGAACCAAGCTCCACTAAATTGGGTAGAAAAAATGCTTCCTAGGTAGATGATTTATAGTGTTGTTAATCAACTATTTATCTATTTTCATTCTTGCTTGACTGAAAAAAAAAATATTTTTTTTCACTTTTGGAAACTTTTTTTGGAAAATCCTAGTTGGTTTCGGTGATACTTATTTAAAAAGGCATCATCCTTATTTTAAAACTGGTTTTATCCGAAACTATTATTATGATGGTAATGACTCAAGAAAATCTAACAAGCAAGGAGCGTTTCGATAAAATCTTTGAGGTGGAGTTTCTACCTCAAATTGACGCCCTCTATACCTTTGCGTACCACTTGACCTACAACGAGGATGATGCGAACGACCTTGTACAGGAAACTTACTTAAAGGCGTATCGTTTCATCGAGAAGTACATCGAGGGTACCAATGCAAAGGCATGGCTCTTCAAAATTTTGAAGAATGCATTTATCAACCAGTACCGCAAGAAATCGAAAGCACCAACTAAGGTGGATTATGAAGAAATCATTAACTTCCACGATGAAGAAAATGATACTAATTACTCTACACACACAGACCTGAGAGAGGAAATGTTCCAAAGTATGATGGGCGATGAAGTTACCAATGCTATTAATGCTCTGCCTGTTGATTTTAGAGTAGTGATTTTACTTTGCGATATTGAAGGCTTTACCTACGAGGAAATTTCAAAAATTATTGATGTTCCAATTGGTACTGTACGTTCTCGTTTGCACCGTGCACGTAATATGCTCAAAGGTCAATTGAAGACGTATGCAGAGTCTCTTGGCTTTAAAGATAAGCGTTCAAAAGATTAGAAATTAATATTTAGTATAAATCATATTTGTTAACTCTGACGTGTCAGGGATGCAAAGCCTAAAAGCCTGTCTGTTAGACTATCCATTTAGTAAGGCAGATGCTCAAAGTGGAACCCTATAATCCAAATTATGTTGCTACTTTGTTTATCTATTACAGATGTATCAATAACAGATGGGCTTTTTTAAAATTTAAAATCATAGTCATGTATAACCCAAATCAAGGTTTGTTTCAACCTCATGTCCCCTGTAAAGAGATTGGTGGTAGTAATAGTTGTATATGTGCTGTGTCAGGCACGCAATCCTGAGTAACCGTCCTAAATTTACTATTATGAGAGATCACAATTATCAGGAACTAGTCCGCAAAGTTACGATGTATCTAGATAATGAACTGAGTGAACATGCGGAACGTGAGCTTCTGAATGAGATCAAAGCCAATCCCGCTTATTTAAAAGTTTTGAGTCAAGAAAAATCGTTTCGTGAGTTTATCAAGAGCAAGCTTCACCGCCGTAAACCCTCTCCTGCACTTATCAAATCTATAAAAGACAAAATTAAAACGCCTGTTTAGTTCAAACATTTTTTTGAAAGAGAAATATATAGCGAATTGTCAAAAAAAGAATGTACCCAAGGATACATTCAAAAAAAGAAAACCGTAGCAGAGCGTTATCTGCGCACCTGAAGGCCTATTGAGTTTCATTACTCAGTAGGTCTTTGTATTTTTATAAAAATTGTTACTATGACCCGATTGTATTACAGTCTTATCTTTTTGGGTACCGCCTTCATATTTGGCTTCAGCCAAAACACATCCCTTTTTGAAGAAAAACTCAAGCGGACAAAGCTAGAGTGGCTTGAGCCGCTAGAGACTGCTTATAAAATAATTAGTCCGAAAAAGAATGTTTTCCAAAACTATGATCAGGCTATTTATTTTCGTAAGGAAAGATTAGAAATTAGATACCTTATCTTACCTTATGAATCTTCAGATCCGACAGCGGACCTGCCCCATATTAAATCAGGGCGACTAATGCTCAACTTGTCTAGTAATATGGAAGAGTTCACAGGTTCTGCATTTAGTTATACTGATGAAGCAGCCAAAAATGATTTTAATGCAGATTGGGCCAATGAATATTTATTTAAACCTAAAAAAGTATTTTCAGACTATCCCAATTGTAGGATGTTGAGTATTCATAAAAAAGGAGTAGGAACAGCCCATGTGTTTTTATTGTTTGACGAAATACCCAAAATGTTAGATGCACGGACAATAAGTTTACGATTTTTAGAAAATCCAATAGATTAATGACGGACTTATGCGCAAAAACATCTAATTTTCGATCCAAATTATAACCAAACAAAAACCTAACCAATGGCAGCCATTAGCGTATTTGATATGCTTAAAATCGGTGTGGGACCTTCTAGTTCTCACACACTTGGGCCTTGGCGTGCGGCAGAGCGCTTCCTTAATGAGCTCAAAGAAGTAAATTTATTCTCATCTACCCAAAGAATAAAGATTCACCTTTATGGATCCTTGGCACTCACAGGGCATGGGCACGGTACAGATATCGCCATTTTTATGGGACTTAGTGGATATGACCCTGTTACTGTGCCTGTAGATCTCGTTCAAGAATTACCTAAAAAGATTCGAACATCCTGTCAGCTTCCTTTTGGTGGACATCATCCGATTCTTTTCCTGGAAGAAGAAGATTTATATTTTCATATGTCTGAATCTTTGCCATTCCATGCTAATGGGATGCGTCTGGAGGCATGGAATGGTCTAGGAGCATCTATTTATGAAGCAACTTTTTTTTCTGTTGGAGGAGGTTTTGTTGTGAAAGAAGGAGAGGCAAATATGGCAGAAGAGAGTTTGATTCCTCATCCTATTGATCAAGCAGATGATTTGATCGCTTATTGTTTAGAACATACTTCTAGTCTTTGGGAAATTGTCCTACAAAATGAAAAGAGTTGGCGAAAGCCGTCTGAAGTGAAAAGAGATATGCTGAAGGTTTGGGAAGTAATGAAAAACTGTGTGTATAGAGGATGCCATGCTAAAGGTACATTGCCAGGAGGGCTAAATGTTGCTAGAAGAGCGGCAAGTATTCACAAACGATTATTAGGAGATAATTCCTATGGAAATGTGGAAGAATGGTTGGAGCTGATTAAGAAAAAACAGCCCAGCTTTTCGCAAATTGTAAAATGGATTGGTTGTTTTGCTATGGCTGTTAATGAGGAAAATGCAAATTTTGGAAGAATTGTGACCGCCCCAACAAATGGTTCTTCTGGAGTGATTCCTGCTGTTTTGTTTTATTATATCTGTTTTTCTGAAAAGGAAGTGAATCAAGATGATATTGTAAAGTTTTTATTAGTGGCTGGAGAGATTGGTTCGCTTTTCAAAAAAGGGGCTACCATTTCAGCTGCCATGGGAGGCTGTCAAGCAGAAATCGGCGTATCATCAGCGATGGCAGCAGCAGCCCTTACGGAAAGCTTAGGAGGAAGTGTTCGTCAATCACTCATGGCTGCAGAGATTGCGATGGAACATCATCTGGGATTAACTTGTGACCCAATAGGGGGATTGGTACAAGTTCCTTGTATTGAACGAAATTCTATGGGTGCTGTAAAAGCAATTACTGCAGCAAATATCGCTCTAGAAAGTGATCCTGATAAGGCGAGAGTATCTCTAGATCAAGTCATAAAAACGATGTGGGAGACAGCTAAAGATATGCACACAAAGTACAAAGAAACCTCCCAAGGAGGATTGGCTACGAATATTTCAATTAGTGTGCCAGAGTGCTAGAATAAAACCATCAAAATACAGGAAGTACTTCAAACCTCTCGTTATATTCATTTTGGGGGTTTAATTTTTTTTTGCAGCATCTTATTAGCCCTTGTCCATTGTTAACGGCAACCTTTTGAGCCCGTGTTGAAACGAAACAGACAAGCATTGAAATGAAAATTAAGAGCACGGCTACAAATGATATTATGACAAGAATATTCTTTCTAATAATTCTGATTCGACTTTTTACTGTGAATGTAAAAGGACAAGTTTCATTTTCACCAGTCGACAGTAAACTACAAAAGAGCAACAATGACTTAG
>JAKVCU010000145.1 GCA_022448955.1 Saprospiraceae bacterium | reverse complement strand
GTTTTGGGCAAAGATGTCAAATTAAGCATGGATGGAAAAGGCCGGGCCACAGACAACGCTTTTATTGAAAACCTATGGAAAATGGTCAAATATGAAGACATCTACCTGAGGGCTTATGAAGATGGGATTGAGTTGCATAATGGTTTGGCCCAATACTTCTATAAATGGAATTTCCACAGAAGGCATTCCAAAATTGGGGATAACTACCCAAGTCAGTTATACCAGCAATCCAGCATTCGTCTATGTCAATGAACTTATCCATATTTTGAGTGTGGAAACTAAAAGAAAAAAAGAAGCAAAAAAAGAAAATATTATGATGATTATGAATATAATATATTTTAATGACTAAATTACATTTATATTGTTAACTGTCTAGACAATTGGGGTAAGTCCATTTAGACTATTAGTCAATTAACAAAAAGGTGGAATATCAGCTTTGTTGATATTCTCTCCTTGACAAAAATAATTATGAATACAGTACAACAAAAGCGTATAGAACTTACTTTAAATGAGTTATTTAACGACTCAAGGTTTGATCATTTGAAAATGATGAAGGGTATAGCAAAAAGTGTATTTAGATCAGTGCAACCTTCTGATTTTAAGGATGTATACCTTGCCATTTCTAAGGAACAAGGTGTAGACTTAATAAAACTAATAAGGGATAATCAGCTTAAGAATATCGTTGAATTTGGCACTTCATTCGGTATTTCTACTTTGTTTTTAGCACAAGGAGTACTAGAAACAGATGGCCAGATCATAACTACGGAATTAATTAATTCAAAAGCAAAAAAGGCTGTTCAGAATTTTAAAAAAGCAGGTGTAGATCATTTGATTGAGGTAAGAGTAGGAGATGCTTTAGAAACTTTGAAAGGACATCATGATCCAATTGATTTATTATTATTAGATGGATGGAAAGATTTGTATTGGCCAATCTTTAAAATGCTGGAGTCAAATTTTCATAAAGATACTATCGTATATGTAGATAATGCAGATATGGAAGATACACAGTTGTTTTTGAATCGAGTAAATCAAAATCCTAAGTATCAATATCGGTACCTTTATCATGGAAAGGTAGCCTTGATCACAAAGCAATCATAAGCGCAAAATTATGGCATCTACAAGATCGAGATATAGTAATCGGACAGTTGGGATTCATTGGTTATCCGCCTTGTTCATTTTTGCTTTGATTTTTACAGGAATATCGATGGAACATGAAGTATTGAGCGAAAAGAAATTTCTGTTCTACAGAATCCATTTTCTACTGGGTAATCTGGTATTTATTTTGACAATCATTCGGGTAATAGCCTTTTTTAAAGATCCCAAGCCAGAAAGTTTATACCCTGAAAATTCTTTTAGAGAGCAATTCAGAAAGTGGGTTGATAAAGGCTTTTATGTGGTGATTTTATGGATGTGTATATCAGGAATTTTATCTCTTTCTTTGGAAGGAATTTTACCTTCCTTAAAATCAGCTAATTGGTTGGATTTGCCTGAGATTAGTGCAGATGGATTCCATCCGATTATGCTTTCGCATCATATTGTTGCCAAGTTTGTATTTCTATTACTAATATTTCACCTATCAGGTTATTTTATGCATTTGCTGCAAAAGCGAGAAAATACGCTGAAAAGAATCTGGTTTAAACCTTAAAAATAAAAAGATGAAGGAAAGGGAATTTATTCGAAATGGAGAGGGCGAGAACTACAATTATTCCCAAGATCATTGTTTCATTAAACTTTCTTCTAGGCATACAAATGGAGAACTTTCCTTTGTAGAGGATACCTTAAAACCAGGCTTTTACTTAGGTAGGCATCATCATAAAATGATGACAGAGGTATTTTATATTCTTGAAGGAGAGGTAGAGTTGATTTTTGATGATGAAACGATCGTAGCCAAAGCAGGAGATACAATTACGGTTCCTCCAAATGTATGGCATGCTGCAAGATGTGAGAAAGGTGGGAAAATGCTTACTATTTTTAAGGATGGTCAATTTGATTTGTATCTAGAGAAATTATCAACCCTCACAGATGAAGACTTTGCAAATAAAGAGTTGATGACAGCTTTGTCTGCCGAGTTTGATATTTATGAGTCATAACATAAGATAAATAAGAAAGTATACTAGAAGCGGCAGTCGTTCCAAGAGGTATGATTACCGCTTTATTATTTTATTTGTGACTAGCCGCTTAAGTCGAACTATTAGTTTCTGTTAAGAAAAGCGTTAAGGTATAATATGGAAAGGAATTTTGAGTTAAAGTTGTACACACTTATCCCACTAAACTCCAAATTCGTGCAGCTATGAAAGTCAACAACATCAGCACTTCACTTCATTTGTTTTCCATCATTTTTCTATTGAGCTCTTTTCAATTATTACATGCACAATCATGGTATAGGGTATCCAATTCGATTGATTTGGTTATAGGAGGAGATTATGGTTTTACGATAATTGATCATTATAGTTCTTATCCAGAGGAGGTTGCCGAATACAGTAATAGAAGCCAATTCGAAACTTTTAAATTGAATTATCGAGTTGGTCTCAATTATATACATGGGATGAATCAGAACTTTTCACTTAAGACAGGGCTTCGATTTGCCAACCCAGGATTTAGCATATCTGGCGTAAATCCTTTTGATCCGAATGAGGATATCAACACGATTGAAAAGGAAATCAATAATACCTTGGATAGGTCAGAGTATAGATATAACTATCATTTCATTGAAGTGCCACTTGCTTTAAGGTATACCCTTACTAAAAGTTATTGCGAGCCGTTTTTTGAATTGGGCGTATCTGCTAATTATTATTGGCGGACTGTTGTGGAAGAAATTCCTTACGAGGGAAGTATGACGAGGACTACTATTAATGAAAAGATCAATAAGGTTAATTATATCGGGTTTGTCTCGATGGGTGGACAATTCCCTATTTCAGATCAATTTTCTGGATTTACGCAGCTAATTGCCCGGTATCAGTTGAATAATCTGAGAGCAGGTCAATTGATAGAGAAAATTTTTGGCCTTGGAATAGAGATTGGTGTTAGGCGCTACTTGAATTAAATATTTTTCCAGGAAACTCATTAAAATGAAATCCTTAATGAAACTAAATCTATTATCGATATACTTTCTATTTGCAATAGGTTATGCTCATGCACAGGATGGGCTAGCAAAGCCTATTTTAGTATTTGATTTAGTGAATGGAAGTATGGACTCCATTCTGATTATTGAATATGATACCACTATACAAAGTGATCAAACAGACTTTTACATTGGAAACTTTAACTCAAATATTGAGTGGTTAGCAGACTCGCCGCCTTCTTCGAATATTTATCCCAATACTCAATTTACACGAAAAAAAAGGGCTGCTATTGATTATGATTTGAGCAACTATCCAATAAGAACAATAGTAAAGCTATTTAGTGTGAAAAATGATACTTTAGAGAATAATTGTACTGGAAGTTTCATTAGTCGAAGGCATGTTCTTACTGCTGCACATTGCCTATTTGAGTATAATACGAATCATTTGGCACATGATTCCTTATATGTTTGTCCCGTTTTTGATGCGGGTGAATTTTCTTCAGATTTTAATTGTAGCTATGTCAGTAAGATTTATGCTTTAAAAGATTGGAGTTTATTCGATGGTGAGGATATTGCCGTGTTAGAGTTAGAAGAAGACATAGGAGCATCAACGGGCTGGATAAGCATGGGGTTTAACAATTTGGATGCGGAGCTTTTAGATGGGCTATTTTATAAATTTTCTTATCCTGGAGTAACTTTATTAGCCATAGATTCAAATTCATATAATGGTGATAGCTTATACTATAATTATGGAGTGGCTGATCTGGTGAATGAGGATTATATTGGAGTTTTAGGTGCAGATGGAATCTCTGGGGAAAGCGGAAGTTCCATCATAAAAGTTGAAAATGAGCAGTTATACACGACTTATGGTGTATTGACTTGGAGTACGAACATCAAGCATAGTAGAATACACGATTGGATGTTTTATTCCATAAAAAATATCATTGAAGATGATTTGGTGGTGAACACAATTGATGAAATTCAAGAAGAGGGAATAGCTGTATTTCCTAATCCGACATCAGGGCAAATATTTTTGGATAATACTACTTCACTTGAAATGAGTCATCTTAGGGTATTCGATAATTGGGGCAGAATAATCATTGATCAAGATGGTTATGACTCAAATGGAGGAATAGACCTTTCTAATTTCCCAAATGGAGTATTTTATTTAAAAATCCAATCCGATACAGCTGTAAATACTTACAAGATTATTAAAAATGGAGGGTGATATGATTTTATTCAAAATCGAAGATTTCTTCTAGATCAATAGTTAGGTCTTCGAATATACCCACTGCTATTATTTCACCTTTTGCAAAAGGTGTTTTGCGCATACTTTCATAAATTCCCTGTGCGTTTAATCTATAAGGGATAACAGTACCATCTGTAGGATGAACAACCCAATATTCTTTAACGCCAGCTTTTTCATAGATATCAAATTTTTCAGTAAGGTCTTTTTTAGAAGTGGCGGGAGAAAGGATTTCAATAATCCAATCAGGGGCTCCATTGCAGCCTTGTTGATCTAGTTCTGAAGTATCGTAAATTACCGAAATATCTGGTTGTACTACGGTGTGTATAATATCTTCGTTGCTATTGTTATTGGGAAGTGGAAGCCTTACATCAAAAGGGGCGTGATAAACTTTACAAGTCTTTCCTTTCAAAATTAAGTCTATTGTTACGACTAAATTTTTAGATATTTCTTGATGTTGAAGGCTCGGACTTGGAGACATTTTAAATATTTTCCCCTTAATGAGCTCAACCATTTCATCAAATTGCCAATTTAGGTAATCTGTATAAGAATATCTTAGCTAGGTCTAATTGATTGATAACTGTAATGACTTTTCCCATTTTGTAAAGATATATCTTTTCTAAATCTGCATCAATATATCCTTCAACCAGCCTTTATTGGCTAGGGGCTCAAGCGATTGGAGTTGAGATTGGAGTTTATCTCTATTTTTTTCGAGTTTATTTTCGGTAATAATTCCTGCATTTAGCGAAAGCTGATGGATTTTGGTAGCCATTTTAAAGAAGTGGTTATAGGACTTTTTGTGGTAATCAGAAAGTTGTTTATTTCTAGAAATATATTGTCGAGAAGCTTCTGCTAAAGAAAAGAGTGCTTCTGTTTCATGGAGCATATAGTAACATTTTAACTGGATAAGTTTTGCCGAAAGGTGGAAAAAGGGATCAGTGAAGGTGATGTCCATCAATTGACCAAGTGCTTGGTCATATTTTTTTTGCTCAAAATAGAGGACAGCTAGATTATACCCATATACATTATCACGATTCTCAGGCTGCAGAAATTCCTTATAGTTGTGGATAAAGGTTTCTGTCCAATCATAGTTTTTCAGTCGAATACCTGCTGCGATGATATTGATATAAGTCCATTGGGTAAGATAACCATTTTTGAAAATGATTTTTTCTTGAAGTAGGACTTTGTAGAGTTCTAGAATTTCTTGGTAGTAATCACTATTGCCAAAGTTGATTTGCTTGACGCAATAATTCAGTGCATAGTTATAGATAGTTCGGAGCTCGTTCGGTGGGAAAATCTGAAGATTATTTTCGAGTAAGAGAATGAGTTTTTTGTAATGCCCTTGGTCTGTTTTGGCGCGGAGCATTTGTAGGACTTTGTAGTATATCTGAATCGCCGGCGTTTGAGCGAAAAAGCTAATCTCTCGCTCAATATCATCTAAGAAATAGCACTCATACATGGCATTTACCACAGTATTTCGACTATACATATCGCAAGCGATACGTAGTTTATTGGTAAAGTAAAATAAATCTAAGTGGTTGTTTTTTAGTTGTAAGTTCTCATCATAGCCTCGTTTGCCTTTAGTCATAGAAAGCTGGTCTAGTTGATCGAAGCGTTGATATTCAGTAAGGTAAAATTCGTGGCTTTTAAAAACAGACTGTTTTTGTATTTGCGCAAAGCGTTTATTTATTCTACCTACTTGTTCATAAAGCTCTCTTTTGCGGAGTGCTCGCATCTGCAATTCCTTTTGCCAAGTTTCTAACTCTTGATACTCTTTGAATGCTAGAAAATCATAGAGTAATTGAAGTAAATCAGAGTATACATTATTAAAACTGAGTTCGCGAAACCCTTCTTCCTGAAAAGATACCTTAAATGCGTTTTTTCTACTGAATGTATTAGATTCAAAATGAGGAGCAAAGCTTAAAATATATTCTGCCAGCTTCCGAATTTTTAAGTTTTTATTGATGATCGGTGAAAAAATATACTCTTTGAACTTCGTTTTTTCACGAGTAGACAAAGTTTTTAGGATCTTAACCAAACTGCTGTCTTTCATAAAATCTATAAATATTGGATAATTTTACTTGTTTTGAAAGGGTTTTATTGGATTGTATATTGTAAAAATATCTATAAATGCGGAAAAATGTACTATTCCGAAGGTATAAATAAATCTACATTTGTATCGTAAGCGGCTAGACAAAATTGCTTGTATAATAAAATTGTCCCTTCGAAAATTATAAGTAACTGACGATAGGAAAGTTACGCATGGTTTTAGCCTAACTACTTAAATTTTTTAGAGTTCAGAAAACAAATTGTGATTCCAGAAAATATAAAACTCCTATGATGCAAAAAATGATATCCCTAAACTTTTTAACTAGCCTACTGCTGTGCTTTTCTCTTTTCGCAAATGCGCAGGATTGTTTGCAGTTAGAACTTACTACTGCAAATGTGGTACAAGGCGAGCAAGTTTGTTTACCAGTAAAGGTGGAAAACTTTCAAGGTATTATCGGTTTTCAGTTTTCCATAAACTGGGAAGGCGATCAATTAAACTATAATAACCTGATTGAACTAAATGAAGATATCGGAATTTCGCTATCCAATTTTGGCACCCCAGATAGTGGATTAGATGAAGGAAATTTAACAGTTTCATGGACTTCGCCTTCACTTACACCAGTTTCCCTATCTAATTCAGAGATCTTATTCTCAGTCTGTCTAGATGTAGTTGGAGATGGAAGTCTAGTTACATTTGGCGACAGCCCTACTATTATTGAAATATTAGACGAAAATCTAGAAATATCACCTGTTGGATTTTTAAATGGCAAAGCCTCTGTAAGCGAGCCAATTGATTTGATAGAAGTAGAAGATATTTGTGCAGGGCTATTGACTTGTCAGTCTCCTACTACAACATTATCTGTAGAGGTCATTGGTGGTATGCCTCCTTATACCTATTTATGGGATGGCCCCAATGGTTACTTTGCATCTGATCAAAACCCAACGGTGAATGAGGAAGGTCAGTATAAATTATTGGTAACGGATGCAGAGGGATATTCAGCAAGTGCATTTTATAATGTTATTACTGATCTGCAAGATGATTTTATTAGTAATGTGGTGATTCAAAATGCAAGCTGTGCTACGGATAATGGTTCTATTACACTAGAAATGGTGGGAGAGACAGATGATTACTCCTTTGTTTGGAATACAGGTGCTGACAGTAATAGTATTGAAGGATTGTCGGAGGGCGATTATGCTGTAACCATTACAGATGGAAATACTTCTTGTGCTATTGAAGAAACATATACTGTAGCGACAGAATCTTTCATTACAGCTTTTTCTTACGAATGTGAATTCCTTCCAGATACCGTTATGGCGACTGTAAGCTCCGTAGTTTGGTCAGGAGGTACTCCCCCTTATACTTTTGATTGGAGTAATGGTAATTCTCAGCTTGTGAATATGGATTTCCCTGTGAGTAGTATTTATGTTGGAGCGGACGGAACCTATTCATTAACGATAACAGATGCGAATGGCTGTTCAGAAGTCTACACAGATATTACAGCGGATTGTGAAGTAGTATCAGATGATGTAAGTATTAATGTGTCTTCTGCTAATGTAGATCTCGGAGATCAAGTTTGTGTGGATGTAAGTGTTGATAGTTTCACAGATATAATTGGTATTCAAGGTACTATTGAATGGGATGAAGCACTAATGAGCTTTGATGATGTGAGTAGTACTGGAGTATTGGCTGGAATTGTCTTTGGTACGAATGATTTGCCAGACGAAGGCAAATTGAGTTATTCGTGGGTAGATTCAGATCTATCAAGTGAAACACTTGCTAATGGTACTGTGATCTTTGAAATGTGCTTCACCGCCTTGGCGGAAGGAACAAGTTTGGTAAGTCCTTCTAGTGACCCAACACCAATTGAATTTATTGATAATGCCAATACTGTAATACCGTACAACACAAATTTTGGTACGGTGCAGATCGGTGCTAATAACCAGTTACTAGGAGCGGTATCATACGAGTGTGAAACTTTCCCCGATTCTTTAGCGATTACGCTTTCCGCAGTAGCTTGGACTGGTACTCCACCTTTTACTTTTGATTGGAGTACTGGAGAGACGGAACAATCTGATTTCTTATCTACTATTGTAGTCAATGAGGAAAACGTGCTTTACGGAGTGACAATTACCGATGCTGCGGGTTTAACTTATGTGGAAAATAATATCCTCCCGATCTGTGGCTCAACCCAACCTGAATTTACCGTCGGATTAAGCTGTGAACATACCGTTTATCCAGATTCGACTGTTGTAGATCTTTCTGTTATGGTATGGGCAGGTGGGACCCCACCGTATACTTTTGAGTGGAGTAATGGCTTTACGGAAGTAAATGGATCCATCTCTATATTGACCTACACCTGCCCAGGAACTTATAGTCTTACGATTACAGATAGCGATGGTAACAGTGAAGTATTGGAGGATGTGACGGACAATTGTGACTGTGATAATTCTGGTGTTGCTGATGTAGAACTATCCATTGATCATGGAGTAGGAGAGACAGGTGATCAAGTTTGTGTGAGTGTTCGAGCAGAAGTATTCGAGGATATCATGGGGATACAATATTCATTGAATTATGACCCTGATGTCGCAACTTTATCTACCATTGAACCAAAAGATTTACCTGCTCTAACGATTGGTAATTTTGGTTTACTTAGTCCTGGAGTAGTTACCATGTCATGGATTGATCCTACGCTTTCAGGTATTAGTCTTGACGCTGGTACGGCCTTATATGAACTATGTTTTGATATTGTGGGTGATCTGGGAACATCTACTGCAATATTATTTGGGGATATTCCAACTCCAATTGAATTTACTAATAGTGCTAGTGAGGTAGTTGTATTCCAAGGTAGTCATGGAAGTATCACGGTCGCTGAGAATGTATGGCCAGGAGATTCGGATAATAGTGAGTTGGTAACAAATGTTGATTTATTAAACATTGGACTAGGATACGGACTTACAGGCCCCCAACGACCTGAAACAGGGACAGATTGGCAAGGATATGGTGCCTTGGACTGGGATCAAAGCACTCCTCAAAGTAATATCAATTACAAGAATGCAGATGCTAATGGTGACGGTATTATTTCTGCGCTTGACGCAAATGCAATTCTAAATAACTATAGAGAAGAGACGAATTTCTGGGATGGAGAGGAAGATCAATTTTTTGATCATGAGACTACCAACCTGACTTCACCACCAATTTTTGTTCTACCAGATACGGTAGTCCCTGGGGTAATCGTAGAGTTTCCAATTATTATGGGTAGTGATGCTTTCCCTGCGGACGATATCTATGGCGTAGCATTTACCATTCTTTATGATCCTGAAGTAGTGGTACCTGAAAGTGCTTTTGCTAGCTTTGGAGACTCATGGGTAGGAATGATTGATGATGATATGCTTGGCCTATATATGGATTTCCATAGCCAAGGAAAAATTGATATTGCAATCACTCGTACAGATGGTATCAATGTAAGTGGTAACGGTCAAATTGGTACACTGCACTTAACCATTGAAGATGTCATCTTAAGAAGTACTTTATATCCTGTAGAATTTGAAGTAGTTGACGTCACTGTGATTCGTAACGATGAGGAGCCAATGATTATTACACCTAAAAAGACAACGATGATCATTGATATTGTCAACTCCGTTAGTGAAATTCCTCTAGATAAGGTCATTAGTATTTTCCCTAACCCAACAAACGATCACTTGTTTATCAATACGGATGAAGTCGATATTCTTGAAGTAGCGGTACATGCTATTGATGGAAGTTTGATGCCGCTAGATTATAATCATTCAAACGCGCTTTCGCTAAAAGATTTACCAAATGGTGTATATCTATTAAAGGTTTACACAGACAAAGGAATCTTAAGTTCAAGAATCGTTAAGCAATGACGTTAAACGTCTCATGAACATGTCGAGTGGCCAAGAAAAACTTTCTTGGCCCACTTTTAATTTCCATTCATTTTTCCATCATAAAACATTAAGCCATGAAAAACATATTCACAACATTCTTATCGTTTGTTTGTGCCATAACTGCTTTTGCACAAACAGGAACACTTGAAGTTCAATTAATAGATTTAGGGGCAGGCAATAACGTTGCTGTTGAGGGAGTTACCTTAGAAGTTCTAAACTCAACTGACCAGGTCGTTTTTTCTACTATTTATAGTGGCAATGGAAGTTATACCATTTCTGATTTGCCAATTAATGAACCACTTCGCTTTAGAGCTCTTGGAGGAGATTATCAAGGAGGTGGGCCCCAATCGAATGTATCTACTTTTGATATGGTTTTAATGGCTAAATCTATTTTAGGAGTAGATCCATTAAATGATCCTTACAAATTTTTGGGTTCAGATGTAAATGAAGATGGTATGTTGAGTACCCTCGATTTGATCTGGATGCGCAGAGTCGTCCTTTATATTGACGATGCATTTCCAGCTCAACCATCGATCATCTTTGTTAATCAAGACTATGGGTTTAATGATCCTAATAATCCTTTTAGCGAAGCTACTGCTGCAAGCACGGTATCTTTTACATTAACTCAGGCTGGAGATTTAGCCTCTGCAAATATGTATGTTGTTAAAAAAGGACATGTAAATTAAGCATAAAATAGATAAATATTGAACAAAGAATTCGCTGGTTTGGAACTCATGTAGTTCCAATGTTAGAAAAGGTAAAGTGGAGGCTTTACCTTTTTCTATTTTCAGAAGGTAGTGTTATTTTTTCTACTCGGACGAGGTCGATAAAAAAATACTTGGTATTAAGATCCCATTGACGGCTAAAGTTTCCAATATATAAATATTGATAAGGGCGATCTGCCTGGTGAATAAATGATATTTCTTTCCAGTTATCTACTACAGTGGTCATTCCTTTACATCCTAGGGTTGGCTTTGATATTGGCATTTTCTTTTTAGACCATCTTAGATTTTCTTCCGAAAATAATATTCCGAAGCTTTCTCCAATTTCTTCGGAGGTATTCTTCTTTCCTCTTGTCTTTTTAGGGACACCTAAATAAAAGCTTACTTTGTAGGAAGCATTAATTTCTAGAGGTTCTAAGAGCCTTATCCCAATAAATTCAGGACATATTTGCGGAAACGCTAGGATGGCAGTACATACATTTCCATCAAAAGGTTGTAGCATACCATAAGATAAGTTAGGGTGGAAATAATTGGGGGAATAAAGAGGTGTTACGATATCAGGTGTGCAATTGCTAGGTGAAAACCAATGGTCTAGTTGTTGATTAAAGGTAGATGTATCAGCAAGTAAATCTGTTATTTGATCTGAGTCTAAGTTTTCAAAACTAGGATTTGGAACCAAGTTTTGCCCTATTAAAAAAGACGAAAAAACCATCATTAGGATGGAAGCATAGCATAGTTTAACTTTCATAAGTAGTGCATTTGCATAAGCATATAGAAGGAAAGATGCTTGCGCAAATAAAATTGGTGGGAACTATAATAGTTTTAATGAGAAATCCCCTGCAGAGAGGATTTCTCACCAGGATGTACTTTACAGCCTAAGCTGCAGCTCTTGTTGCAAATAAATAAGTAGCATCCGAAACAGTTTCGATCGATTCTACTTGCTCTTTTGTGAGATAGGTACTAAAACGATTCTCTAACTCTGCTATGAGTAACATTAAATCAATCTTATCCAGATTCAAATCGTTTTGAAGATTTGTGTAGGGATGTATTTTCGTAGAAGGAACGTTTAATGACCAACTGATCATACTAATGATCTGCTCCTCAGCAGATACATTTCTTACTTGAGATACCATATGTCCGATTGTTTTCGATTGTTCGTTGAATGAACGAATAACAACACTAATTGGTTGCGTCTTTCACTCAAAATATTTGGTTTAAACTTTTAACTTTCTCTTTGGTCTGGTTTCTGGGGAGCTTCATTTGGCGTAGATGGGCTTAAAATACATACTAATAACGATAAGTGAAAGCAAAAAGATTATACATTTACAAATTTTATGCGGGAAAATTTTTTTTACCAAAGAAAGCGCTGGTTAATGAAATTTGTGTTCGAGCACAGCCAAATAAAGTTTGGAAGCTTAATGAAGAAGACATCTCTTTTAAGTGACAGAAGTGATTTAGTATCATGCTATTAATGCAAGAACTAGAGCATATAAATATCCTTCCATAGATGGTAGAAATTATTACTTGCGACTTTTTAGTTTTCAATGCTCATGAATTAATAATGCAAAGGATGAAAATATAAATTACCTTTAGAAGTAATTTCTAAAGCAGGCGATGGTATCTTAATCCAATTCAGTATATGGAGTAAGCTTTTGACAAAACGGCTCTTCGATTTAATTCGATCCAAATCTATATCAAAAGAAAGGTAAAACTGCTGATAACGAGGGTATTGACTTTCGTCTAAAATGAAACTAGCATCATTTTCTGTCCAGCTATTTTCAAAACCACCAAACATATTATTAGCACCATAACCAACTGCTAGGTTCAACCATTTGGGCAACCAGTCGGGTGGATTAAAAGAAAAGGATGCAATATTGGCCGAAAGCCAAATAGTTTGTTGGTTATAGTCTTTTAAGAAGCGCTCCCCAAGGCCCATACCATATAAATCACCTGCACGAGTACGTAAAGAAGAAGTACTATTATCGTCTACCGATAAAATGGGGGCATCAGTATATCCGCCAAAACTAGAAGAAACCTTCATCAGTATACGCTGCTCATGCCATAAAAATTCTTGGCCGGCGAAAAGTCCAACGCCCAAGGTATTATAACCAATATCAGCCCAAGAAAAGCCCCATTTCGCTGAGAAGGCGTCCATAAGCTCGATCGTACTTTGAATCACGGTGCCTACGCCAACGGCTGTCCATGTTGCAGCTTTTCGATCCATCCCTGTCCATAAAGCTCCATTAAAGCTAATATTTGCAGCAGTGTAGGCAGAAAATAGGTGCCCTACTTTATCCATATCTTCCCACTCGCCCCTATCATCAAAAGTGTGAAATCCTACCAATTCAAAATCGCTATACCAAGCATCATATAAGCCTATAGAAAGACCAGTATAAATGGTTGTTCCTGTAGCTAAGCAAGTCCAAAATCTTCCCTGATGGAGGCTATCAGGTACTTCCAAGAATGCCAAACGTTCTTGAGAGAAAGAAGAAAAAGCAACAAAAATAAGAGGTAGAAAGAAACTTATTTTTAAATTCATTCTATTGAAGGTTTCTTTTGTGCAAAATAGCTCAAATTTCATATGAATTGCAAGTAGGAGAAAAACCAAAAATCACTCTATATGAGTAATGAAAAACCAAATTTTAAGACATTAGCTTCCAAGGTGCAAAATTGGCTCGATCATGGGCTCATATCTAAGGAACAAGCCGAACAAATCTTAGCTTTTGAACAAGGGCAATCAAATAATAGTAAAACGGATTGGGGCAATATTATTGCAAGTGCTTTGGGCGCTCTACTTATAGGAGGTGGTATTATTTTGATTTTTGCGTACAATTGGGAGAGCTTTTCTAAGTTTACTAAGTTGATCGTAAGTTTTTTACCGCTTATTGTTGGGCAACTCATTTATGGCTTCACCTATTTTAAAAGAGCTCATTCATCGGTTTGGGTGGAGACTAGTTCTGCCTTCCTTGCTCTTTCATTAATTGCTTGTATTAGTTTGATCAGCCAAACTTATCATATTATTGGAGCTGCAACAGACTTTGTTTTTTTATTGCTATTGTTGGGTATTCCAATACTATTTTTATTACCCAATGCACTAACTATTGCACTTTATATGGTAGGTAGTACTTATTGGAGCCTCTGGGATGAGAGCTGGTCAAATCCAACTTATTGGTTCTTTTTGGGAATTATTCTAGTAGCGATGTGGCGCTTCTCTGATTGCTCTTCTAGTCGCTTACGCAAAATCATACTTTCTTGGTTGTTGGCTCTGTCCTTTCCATTAGCATGGCTAGGTATGCATTTGGATGCTAGTTTAATGTATTTCATTTTAGGATTTAGTTTTTGTATTGGTATCTATTATTTGATTGAATTGTTTGATTACCCTAGTCGTCCATTTAAAACTTTAGCCGTTATTGGCGTATTGATTATGAGCATAGTTTTGACTTTTTTATATAAATGGGAAACAGAGCGACCTATTTTAGCTTTCATAGAAGATGGGCAGTGGAATGTAGAGCATTTCGTTATCAATATTGCCTTGGTTTTCTTTGGTGTTTATTATTTATGGCTGCTCTTTCAAAAACGAAAAGGTTTAGAAGGTAGTACATCATTGATTGCGATATTTCCTATCATAGTTACTGTACTATATCCTTTAGGAGCGATGAATCTGGGAACATTCATCTTTTTAGCTATGAATGCTTATCTCATTGTTTTAGGTATCTTTTTGATAAAAGAAGGTATGGACACCTCATCTATTAGCTTAGTGAATTTAGGATTATTTATTTTATTGCTTTTGGGAGGAATCCGGTTTTTGGATAGTAATTGGAGCCTTTTAGTAAAGGGAATTGCCTTTCTTTCCTTGGGTATCCTAGCTTTTATAATACGATGGCAATTAAATAAAAAAATCAAAACCTACTAGCTTTACAAAAGCTAAGATGTCTAGTCGGTTTTATTAGGGAAAAAACTGTGGACTTAAGCGGCTAGACAAAATTGCTTGTATAATAAAATTGTCCCTTCGAAAATTATAAGTAACTGACGAGAGGAAAGTTACGCATGGTTTTT
>JAKVCU010000144.1 GCA_022448955.1 Saprospiraceae bacterium | reverse complement strand
CAACAGGAATATTGAAAACACCTGCATCTTCTTCAGTTCCTGCAGAACCTTGTAAGCTGTTATCTAATCTTGTAAAAGGATTTTGTTCAGTTCCTTGGACACCACCTAGGCCAGATTCTTCTTCAAAGCTATCGTACTCACAGCTCGATAGCATTATACCGAAGCTTAGACAGAAAAATAATAAATATTTAAAGTTATTCATTTGAATCTAAATTTTGATTAAGCATGCAGCATGATGACTGCTTAGTTTTCAAACCACATTGGAGCTGACAGGTTAGGATCAGCTGGTGCATTAGGGTTAGCTCCTCTCTCATCTGGTGGGTAGAATAATCTACGAAGTACACCATCTAATTGAGAGCCTGATGGTCTGATAACTGTTGAAGGTACACCTGTTCTTCTCCATACATTCCATCCTTCTGGCATACGGAAGAAGCATTCAATATAAATCTGAACTTGAATAGCTTCAACTGCATCATCTTGACTCAAAGTCGAAAGGGCTGGTAAAGAAGCTAAGTAAGCGTCTTTATCTTCAGCTGAAATAGCACCTGGCTTACCATCGAAGAAGTCCATTGAAAGTCTGATACCCTCACGGTATTTAGCGTCAGCCGCTGCTAAATCGCCAGAAGCAAATCCTCTAGCAATAGCCTCCGCTTCCATTAATACGATTTCTCCAGGAGTAACATAACGGTCTGGATAATCAGGTCTAAGAATATTCAAACTAACAATTGAATTACCTCTAGCAGAATTAAAAGATCCAGGAGCTGCTGATGGTCCAAAATTACCTGTATCTACCTCATCTTGACTTTCGTCATAGTAAGTAGATTTTCTAGGATCATTTAATTCATCTAAAACACCTGTAAATGTATTAGATGCTACCCACCAAGTTGGGTTGATTCCACCTGCAAAACGATTTAACGTATTCCAAATCGGGTTGAAGTTACCCGCTGCATCAAAGTATTGGAAAGCAGCTTCGTCAGCTAATGAAGTAATTCTAGGTGCATTGATAGTAGCAGCAATTTGAGAAGAAACATCTACCTTATTAGCAAGCATCATTAATACTTTTAGCTTGATAGAGTTTCCAAATTTTTCCCACTTATCTAGATCACCATCAAAGATCATGTCACCATTAGTTACTCTAAAGGCTTCAGGATCTTTGTTAATTAAAGCGATTGCTTCATCAATCATACTAACAATTCCTTCAAGCACTACTTGTTGTTCATCAAATGCAGGAGTTGGGAACTCATCTGGATTTAATGCCTGTGTGAAAGGTACTCTTTCCCACATACTAGTCAGGTTGTAATAAGCAAAAGCTTGAAGAATCTTTGATTGCGCAATTACATTAACGTTTTGTGGCTCTTGAGCAGCCGCTGTGCGCTCTGCAAGTACAATGTTCTTAAGAACAGAGTTATATAATGAAGTCCATGTATTACCTACTAAGAAGGTGTTACCTAGCTCACCAAGAGCCATGTCACCAAATGCACCAAAAGCTGGCTCGTAATACTGTACAACATTACCTGTACGACCAGAAACCTCAATAGTACGGTTGTTAGATAAGTTTACAAAAGCTTCTGGAAATAATAAGTTAGGATCAACCTGTGTTGCCGCCAGCGGATCTTGGTTGATATCCAATTGATCATCACAAGAGACACCTACAAATAGCATCGTGACGATTAATATAAATGGAAGAAAATGCTTTTTCATTGTTAATTTCATGTTTTGATTTTAAATCAATTGAACTTCATATTCTCTTAGAATGCTACTCTTAAGTTCGCACCAAAAGAACGTGTAGTTGGAGGGCTATTAAACTCAATACCTGATCCATCATTAGCAGAACCAAATAAGTTGGTCTCTGGATCGATGTGAGGAATTGTAGCGTATAAAATAGCTAAGTTTCTTGCTTCCAAACCAAGACTCAATGATCTGAATGGTGTATTGGCAAACCAAGAATCTGGGAAAGTATAAGAAATTGCAATTTCTCTCAATTTGATAAAGCTAGCATCAAATACATTTCCTTCTGCAATATTTCCTGCAGAGTATAATCCAAAGAAGTCTTCTGGACGAACAGGAATATTATTTGGAGTCAATGATCCATCCGCATTTTCAATAAATGCTTCTGTATCTACGATTGCTTTGTAACGATCAACATTATTTACTTCCTCTGCTAAACCTTGAGAACGTAAGTTCTGTACTGTTTCAGAGTACAATAAACCACCATCTCTCCAGTCTAATGTAAATCTTAAGCTAAGTCCTTTGTAAGTAATGTTGTTCGTCCAACCAGCGATAAAGTTAGGGAAGATATCACCTAAACGAATGTTCTCACCTGTTTGACGTAAACCAGTATTAGGATCAACAACGATCTTAGTTGAATCAGATGTTGCTCTTCTAAATCCATTACCATATAAACCAAATGATTCACCTGGCTCGGCAATAACCTGAATACTGTTAAAACCAGAGTTAATTACTAAACGATCAACACCGTCAGCTAATTCATCAACAATGAATCTGTTAGATGTGAATGTAACTAATGTATTCCAGTTGAAATCAGATGTACGAATAACGTCTGCATTAATTTCTACTTCGAAACCTTTGTTTGAAGTCTGTCCAACATTCAAACGCTGGAAGTTGAAACCTGTAGATTCTGGAATTGGAATGGCTAAAATCTGGTCAGTAGTAACGATATTATAGTAAGTGAAGTCAACACCAAATCTTCCTTTGAAGAACTGTAATTCTGTTCCAATCTCCCAGTTCGTTACAAACTCAGGATTCAAGTCTGCTGGAGGAAGTGTTGCTGGTCCACCGAATGCCAATGTTCCGTTGAAAGGGAAAGTAGTAGCTGTACCAAACTGACCAAACGCAGTAGTTTCAGGACTGTACAAGAAGTCTAATTGGTATGGGTTAGTATCACCACCTACCTGAGCTATACTCGCACGAAGCTTACCGTAAGATAAGATATCGTCTGCAATGTTAAAGGCATCAGTAAAGATGAAACTTGTACTTACAGATGGATAGAAGTAAGAGTTGTTATCCAAAGGTAAAGTAGAAGACCAGTCATTACGTCCAGTAATGTTCAAAGAAAGGAAATCTTTGTATGATAATGTAATGTCTCCAAATACACCAAATAATCTTCTTTCGCTGAAGTCGTTAGTTGGGTTGTTAACGTTTACGTTACCGAAGCTAAATAATTGCTCTACTGTAAGCTCCTGAGAGAAGTTGGTGAAACGCTCAAGAACACGAGTGTTGTAGTTGAAACCAACAACAGCTTTGATGAAGAAATCATCATTGATATCTCTTTTAGCGGTAGCTAATAAGTTGTAATCTAACTGACGCTGCTGGATTCTATCATTCGTAAAGTCACCTTGTAAACGACCTAATGTTCCTACACGGTTAGAGCGGAAACGGTCATCAGCAAGGAAATCAATACCTAGACGACCTGTGATATCAAACCAGAAAACAGGCTCATACTTTAATTGTACATTACCGTACAAACGATCTACCTCTGTGTCAAAACGGTTTTCGTTCGCAATCCAATAAGGATTGTTTGTCATTGGATCCAATGGATTCAACTGCTGACCAACACCTGTCGACTCATCAATCCATGGTGTTAATAAACCAATATTGATGTTACGAGGAAGTGTACCAACTACGCTAGAAAGTACGTTAGGGTCGTTAGCACCTTGTGCAACACTACCAGCAGAAGTGGTACGAACTAAGTTCAAACCAACACTAGAACTAACTTTCTGATCGAATTTAGTACCTGCGTTGAAAGACATGGTAAAACGATCTAATTCAGAGCCAGGGAAAATACCTGTCTGATTTAATGATGTCATACTGAAACGGTAGTTGCTCTTATCAGTACCACCACCAATAGCTAAGTTATTGATATGTGTTCTACCCGTTTCGTAGAAATCACTTACGTTATCTGGGAATGCCGTCAAAGTTGCTTGATCGTCTCCAGTAAAGTCAGTGTACGTACGACCGTCGATTCTTGGACCCCATCCACCACTAATTTGAAGTGGAGTCAATTTACCATTATTACCATTAGCAAATTCGTTCTGGTAGTCTGGTAAACGTAATGGATCATCAAAACGAAGAGAAGAGTTGAAAGTAATGTTTGCTTTATTACCTTTACCACCTTTTTTGGTCGTAACGATAATCGCACCGTTTGCAGCACGAGAACCATAAAGAGCGGCAGCAGCAGCACCTTTCAAAATACTAATAGACTCAATATCATCAGGGTTGATGTCTTGTGCGCGGTTACCCACGTCAAAACCACCTGTGATACGAGAACCTGTAGCAATGTTGCTATCAAAAATTGGAACACCATCTACTACCCAAAGTGGATTGTTACCTCCTGAAAGAGAGTTAACACCACGAATAAGAATCTTGGTAGAACCACCAAGGTTACCACTCTGACGAGTAATTTGTACCCCTGAAGTTTTACCTTGTAAAGAGTTAACAATGTTTGTTTCACGAGCAACAGTCAGTTCATCGCCACCTACCGTAGTAATCGCATAACCAATGTCTTTTTTGTTACGTTCAATACCGATAGCTGTAACGACTACTTCATCAATTTTGAGAGCATCGAATACCATTGTCACATCTAATAAATTAGAAGTGCCAACTTCGATCTCTTGTGTCGAAAAACCAGTGTAAGAGAAAATAAGTACGGGTGATTCCTGATTAAAGTCGAGGCTGTACTTGCCATCGATATCAGTTACAGTACCCACTGTAGTACCTTTTAAAATGATGGATGCACCAATCAATGGTTCTCCATCTTCATCGATAACCGTGCCCAAAATAGTCCGTTGGGCCATACTCCAGGATAGTCCGGCTAACAAAAGCAGGATGACTAGTGAGAGTCTTTTCATATTGATAACGTTTTATGAAAAATATGAATTAATTACTAATACAAATATGCCATACAAACAAACGTTTGTTTGTATGATGCTGCGAATTTTGCGCTCTTCAATATGATGCGATGTAGGCCTTAAATAATAATTAGTGTTGATTTTTATTAAAAGGAAATTTAACCCATAAATCTACCAAACAGTAGTTTGTAGATTTTGTTAGTAGAACCGTTGGTTTTTTTTTGAGAAAAATGTAGTGTGATGTGATAAGCGTGATGCAAATATGGGATGTTTTCTGTATTTTACCAACTCAAATGTTTGTTTCCATTTCTCCCTAATAGTATATCTAGTTGTTAATTATCAGTATAATGCCCTGTTTTTCAGGAATATAATAGTACTGGCTTACATGCTATTTTATTTTTATTTTTTTTAGATAAGTCATCTGAAGGACTAATTTGTTGTAAGCTCATACTAGATTATAACCTATTAATAAACTTTATATTATCATTTATTGTTAAATTTGCCTGCTTAGGGTGCAGCCGTACCTAATACGGTATAGGTAGCAACTAATTTTTAGCTTACTACCAACACAAAAGCGGCTGACGTTCTATTAATTAAAGACAGATTCTCAAGTTCTCATGGTTAAGAATAGAGTTTTATCCAATACAAATAAAGATTTAAGCATTCAAGCAGAGGCAATGATTCCTACCCCTTGGGGAAACTTTAATATGGTTGCTTTTGCAGAAAGCAAAGAGGAGTGGATGCCTCATTTAGCTATGGTTCATGAGAACTTCGAAGAGGGAAATGCTGTACTTGTTCGAGTCCACTCTGAATGTATCACTGGAGACTTATTTGGATCAAAGAGATGTGATTGTGGACAGCAATTGGCTAAAGCCATGGAAATGGCTGCAGAAAATGGTGGTATCGTTCTATATCTTCGACAAGAAGGTAGAGGAATCGGCATTATCAATAAATTGAAAGCTTATCAATTACAGGATACCGGTATGAATACTATTGATGCCAATTTACATCTGGGTCTCGATGCGGATTCTAGGCAATATGATATAGCTATTCAAATGCTTCAAACGCTTGGTGTAGATAGCATTAAACTCATGACGAATAACCCTGAAAAAGTAGGCGCTTTTGACTTCTCCGCTGTCGACGTTATTGAGCGAGTTCCAATTGAAATCGATCCAGTGGAAGAAAATTATGGCTACCTCAAAACAAAGAAGGATGACATGGGCCATTTCCTAAATATGTTGTAAGAAATATTTGTCTATAAATAAACGCTATTTCCCTGATTCCACATAAATAAAATTTATAGTAATTGTAAAAACCAACTAGTATGCAAAATACACTGTGGAATCTTATGCTTACTTTAAAGGAAAAGGTAAAGGTCGCATCTAGTAAAAATATTCAGTATTGTCATTTATGTTTGAGTGGCCGTGTAGCCATTAATCAGCACCTATCGCCTAATTCTTGTACTCGCTTTTTTATCCAGTTAACAGATATGGTTGAGATTGATTCCTCGCTCCATGACGCCGTCATACGATTAGATGGTGTTTCGGCTGTTTCTATCGTTTCGAGAGGGCAACTAGATGATGCCACTATTTATTATCTAAAATTGTATCTACCCTACTGTTTTTTATCTGTTTTTTCGAAAGAAAAAGGAAGAGCTATTTCTGTGGCCCATTTTGCCCAGTCACTTGATGGAAGAGTTGCGACTTGCAAGGGTGATTCCAAATGGATTGGTAACCAGGAAAATCTAGTCCATGCGCATCGTATGAGAGCACTATGTGATGCTATTCTGATTGGTAGTGGTACATTAGAAAAAGATCAGCCTCGTTTGACTGTTAGATTAGTGACTGGAGAGAATCCGAAGAGAGTAGTATTGGGTACTTCCGTCCAAAATTACACCTCTCTTTACGAAAGCTCTAAAGATCGAATAACGGTAATAGGTCGCTATCCATCCCATTTGAATGGTCAAATTGATTATGTACACTTAGCTTCCGAGGAGAAAATTATTCATCCTTTACGTATATTAAAGTATCTTTTTGCGGAAAATATTCATTCGGTTTATGTAGAGGGTGGGACGACTACCACCTCTCATTTTATTGAACATCAGGGGGTTGATATATTTCAATTGCATCTAGCTCCTTTATTATTGGGGGGAGGACCATCATGCGTGGATTTTCCTGGTATAGAAATGGTGAAGCAAGCGATTCGATTTAAGAATCCACAATTTCAGCCTTTTGGTGATGCGGTTATGTTTTCAGGTGAATTACTATAGCTTATGGAAATTTGTAGTCTTTGGCACCTTGATCAATCTTCTTCTGAAATTAGAAGGGAGCAATTATCTTTAGATGACTCAAAAGTGCTACTTAAGAGTTTGTTTTCCTTTGTGAGCTTAGGAACCGAACGCCTTGTTGCATCAGGGAAAGTCCCTTCTCCTTTATACCTATCCATGAGGGTGCCTTTTATGCAAGGCGATTTTAATTTTCCGATTAAGTATGGTTATTCTTTAGTTGGACAAGTAGAACAAGCTAGGCATAAGTTGCATGGAAAGTATGTTCACCTGCTTCATCCTCATCAAGATGCTTGTATAGTACCCGAATCTGCTTTAAGTATTATACCTCATGTCATTCCTCCAAGAAGGGCTGTTTTAGCAAGTAATGTGGAGACTGCGATCAATGCCATTTGGGATAGTGGATTAAGTATCGGTGATCGAATATTAGTAGTCGGCTTTGGTAATATAGGCGCATTAGTCGCACTAATTGCAAGGCAAATAGTAGGAGTGGAAGTAGTGGTTGCAGAGATGAATTCGTACCGTTCTGCTTTCGCCAAACAACTAGGTTTTTTTATCCATGATGAAAAAATGGAAGCATTCGATATCGCTTTTAATGCATCTGCCAATGCTAAAGGCTTACAATTGGCTATTGATCAGATAGGCTTTGAGGGCCAAGTAGTTGAACTCAGTTGGTATGGCGAACAAGAAGTGAGTATTAGCCTAGGAAGTAGCTTCCATCAAGAAAGAAAACAAATAATTAGCTCTCAAGTAGGGGTAATTCCAACGAATAAAAGTAACAGATGGAGCTATGCAAGACGAAAGGAACTCGTCTGGAAAATACTGGAAGATCCTATTTTTGATCAGCTCCTAACGAATGAAATCGAATTTGGCGAAAGCCCAAAGTTTTTTGAAAGTTTACGACTTGCCCAACCCGAAGGAATGGGCTTTTATCTATCTTATGGATCATAATAGACTAGGTAGAGAAGAAATAGAACTACTACATTTTTAAAAGACATCAAATAAATATATATGTACGAAGTGACTGTAAGAGATTCTATTATGATTGCGCATTCGCTCAATCACCCTGATTTTGGACCTGCTCGCAATATGCACGGTGCAACCTTTACTGTTGATGTTACCTTCTTATCGGCAGTCTTGACGGATATGAATATTGTGATTGATATTGCTTTGGCGCATGAAGCATTGAAGAATGTTTTGAAGCAATTAAACTATCAAAACTTAGATGAGTTACCTCCATTCAAAGGTAAATTGACCACTACCGAATTTTTAGCAAAATATATCCATGATGAGGTGAAAACCGAAGTTGCTAGTCAATTTAGCGGAAGCATAAAGGTGACGCTTGGAGAGTCGCATGTCGCATGGGCATCCTACAAGGGCGAATAATGACCGATTGTACATTTATTATTCCAGATACTAATGCTTTTCAATCAGGTGGGAATTTATACAATGCTCGCCTGATTGAAGCTTTGAAAGTACTAGGATATTCGGTCGATAGCTATGAATTGGATGCCATAAGTCAAGTAAATGAAAGTAAATGCTATTTTGTTGATAGCCTACACTTAACAGATATACACTTGCTTAACCATCTAGAAAATAAGTATCTCATTGTACATCACTTGGAAAGCCTTTTCCCGTCAAAGGGCGAAGATGGAAGGGCGCTTTTTGAGCAAAATGAAAGACCTCTTCTAAAGCAATTCGACGGATTTTTAGTGACGAGTACTTTTACCAAACATTACTTAGAAGCAAAGGGGATTGATCAAGCTATTCACTGTATTTTACCTGGATTAGATTATTCCTTTGCGTCTGGCGCAAAACGCCTTGATCAAGTGCATGCCATCATGGTCGCTAATTTGATCGAAAGAAAAGGCATCTTGCCTTTTTTAGAAGCTTTGCAAAATAAAAGTAATCGTGAATGGAAATTATCCTTGGTAGGTAATATTGAAATGGAGCAAACCTATGCTCATAAATGCCTAAACTTGATAAATGAGCTAGAGGGTGTCGAATATTTAGGGGAACTACCCCAAAAAGAAGTATTCGAACTATACGAAAAAGCTAATCTTTTTTTATCCACAGCCTATATGGAAACTTATGGTATGGCTATTCAGGAAGCCAAACAAGCAGGTTTACCATTGCTTTTATTAAATGGGGGAAATGCGTGTAATCATCTTGATGAAGACACAACTGGCTGGTGTTGTGAAAGTATAGACAACTTAGTCGATCAGTTTTTCACTTTCGTGAAACAGCCCTCTTTACTGGACAATCAAAGTCATGTGCCATCTACTTATATATGGAAGGATGCAGCTTTGTTATTTACCAACGCTTTTTTCAAAAACTAATAATTCATAATTGATCCAATTCTTGCGCAGTGCTTGCCATCTGGCATCACCCCCAAGTAGGGAAAGTCCGTAGGTACTCTTTTTGTAAGAGGGTAACATCAGTGGTAAACTCCAATGCAGCAGGTGATCTCTTAGGCGGTTTTTAGCATGCCAAGGGGTGAGGTTTTGCCTTTTGATCAATTGCAGATTTTGTTGTTTCGCCATCTGCACAATTTCCTCCACCTCCAAAAGACTACCTAAGTGCCAGCCTTTTTTAAAGTTTTGGATGGTTTTGGTATAGCGATTGCTTAGTTGTTTTTCTTTGGTTAAAAAATCGTCGATGAGGATGAGTTTACCTTTTGATTTTAATGCTTTACTTGCTTCTTTGAAGTAAGTTGATCCATTAGGAGAATGGACGAATGCTTCTATAGAATAGGCAAGGTCAATATCTTGAATATGCTCTGGTAGATTTTGAAAACTAGCTTCTATAAATTGAATATTTTTCTTCTTTCCTTCTGCCTTTGCGGCAAACTGTTGGGCGATTTTGATTTGCTCAGCGCTAATGCTGATACCTGTAAATTGGAATTGACCTTCTAGATGATCTTTTAAATATAGTAAGGAACTGCCCACACCACAGCCAAGGTCTAATATGTGTTGCGCTTGGGATAATTTCTGAATTTCTTGAAGGATAAGAAAGTTAGAGTAATTAACTGCTTCCAGCTTCGTCTTTACCTCCGGAGCCCATAGGGCTTGGTGAATATTGGCGGACAAATAGTGCTGGCCATATTTTAAAAAATATCTCGTATTATTGTCGTAGTAATTTTTTACTGCATTACCCATTTTATCTTTCTAATTTTCATGGGGCATCTCACACCATCCTTTTTTATAGTTGGAGAACGTAAATGTGGAACATCATCACTTTATCGTTATCTCCTTGCTCATCCACAAGTACTTCCTTGTAAGGTGAAAGAACCTCAATTTTTCACACAACATCCATTAAAAATCTGGTGGAATCAGAAGAAATATTTTCAATTATTTCCTGACCCCAATCGTTTGGATGAAATTACAATGGATTGGCCAGAATTGGATGAGAAGGGCCAACTTTTTAAGGAACAAGTTCGGTTTTCTACAAAAGAACAGCAAGAATATATCACTGGCGAAGCCAGTGCAAATGCCTTATACCTTGCCAATCCTAAGGTCGTCAAACGCTATTTACCAAAGGTGAAAATCATTATGATGTTTCGCCATCCAGTAGATCGAGCTTTTAGTCATTACCGAATGATTCAGCGTTTTCAAGGAGAAGGTCGAAAGACCCGAATGCTGATGGGCTTTGAAGTGGATATGATGAAAGAAATGCAGGAGGCTAGAATAGGAAAGAAAACAGACTTTATAGGGCCAGGTATCTATATCAATCAACTTAAAAAGTGGGAAAAGGTCTTTGGGAAAGACCAGATTTTTGTGATCCGAATGGAAGATTTGGCAAAGCCAAAAAAGAGTCTGAAAGTAATGAATGAGCTTACCTCTTTTTTAAATCTTCAGGCCTTTGATTATCGCGAAGTTTTGCAAAAGCGATTTAATGTAGCTCCTGCTACAGATTTTCCCCTGCATATGCGAGAAGAAATGCTTTTCTACTATCGACCATCTAACCTTGTGTTAGAGGATCATTTACAAAGAAAATTAAACTGGAACGAATAATGTTTGCAATTAAAACCGTTCAGACGAAAAGCTTATGGGTAAGAATTGGTACGGCCATTCTGAAGTTAGTTATCATGACTGCTTTGGCTCTAGGGATATCTACTTTGTTATTTTTACCACTTCAAGGAATATTTTCCTTATCCAATCAGCTTGAAGGCTTTGAAAATGCGTGGATGCTAAGTTGGTTTTGGACTATTCCCTTGGTGGCTTCTATAATGACAGTTTTTATACTGCGTAAATGGATAGATCGTATGCCTATATCTAGTGCTGGTTGGGATTTTAGGGATTGGCATCGAGAGTTACCCGAAGGCATGTTGTGGGGCGTGATCCTGATTTCTGTTGGTTTCATTTTGTTATTGCTTGGACAGCAAATTGGAATTTTGAATATCCAATGGGATACAAATCAGATACTCAGTTGGTGCTTTTTGTTTTTGGTTGCGGCATGGTTTGAAGAAGTCTTATTTCGTGGATATATACAAACGATGTTATCTGAGCATTTAGGTGCGAAAGCAGGATTGTATATATCAGCGATACTGTTTGGGTTGGTTCATATTCCTAATGAAAACTTCACTATCGTTGGGGGTTTAAATATCATTTTGGCAGGTCTGCTTTTGGGGGTGGTTTATCTGCGAACGAGGAGACTATGGGCTGTAACAGGGCTCCACTTTGCGTGGAATTACTTTCAGGGCGTAGTGTATGGCTTTGGCGTGAGCGGGATAGCTACTTATAAGGTCATAGATATTGAATTGCTGGGACATCCTTTATTGACCGGTGGCGAATTTGGTTTTGAAGGCTCGGTTCTTTCCGTGCTTATTTTGGCTGCATTCATTTGGTGGCAGCGGAAATGGCTACAAGAGCCAGGTAGTTTTCAAGTAGAGCAAGATGAAATTGTCCAAGAAGAAGAAAATCTAAAACATGAGATGGAAAGCTAGACCTTGGTTTGTGCCTTTATCTGTGATTTTGGTATTGTTTCTTTTTCGATCTTCTATTTACAGAAGTGTGATGAGCTATCAAGCTTTCAAAGAAATTCCTGTACAAACTTTAGAAAGTGAGACTTGTGTATTATCTACAGATATTGAAGACTTGATGAGTAATAGTCTGAGTTTCGTATCTGATGATTTACACTTTGTTTGGACATCATCCAATACTAAGGTGAATAAAATGCAGAATGGTAGTGATGCCAACTGCATTGGTTATTCAGCTTATTTCGCAGCACATTTACGAAAGTGTTTGGAAGAAAATAATATAGAACAACAATTTATCATAAAGCATCAAAGGGCACACATCTTTTTGTGGTCTTGGAATGTTCATTCGTTAATCAATCATTCTTTTTTTGCCGATCATGATATGGTGGAAGTTACCAATAAGGCGAGTGGGCAGCAATGGATAATTGATCCATCTTTGTATGATTACTTATGGATAAAGAGCTATTAAATTACCTATATGAAAGCAGTTCAACTTAAAGAATTTGGCGGACCAGAGCAATTATTTATTGGAGATTGGGAAACGCCAACACCTAAAGCTAATGAGATATTAGTCAAAGTACATGCCAGTGCACTAAATCGTGCAGATACCCTTCAACGGATGGGCAGATATCCAGCACCTAAGGGCGATAGCCCCATCTTAGGATTGGAAATGGCAGGCGAGGTGGCTGCTGTTGGATCAGAAGTAAGTCTCTGGAAAGTAGGGGATAAAGTATGCAGTCTGCTAGGTGGTGGTGGATATGCTGAATTTGCGGTAACGCATGAAGCTATGGCTTTGCCTATTCCTTCAGGCTGGACTTTTGCGGAAGCAGCAGCTATACCGGAAGTGTTTTTAACGGCATTTCAAGCCTTAGTTTGGTTAGGTAAATTGCAGGAGGGAGAACGTATTTTGATACATGCGGGTGCCAGTGGCGTGGGTACGGCAGCTATCCAATTGGCAAAGCTCATAGGAGCAAGTTCTATTGTAACGGCTTCTGCTGGTAAGCACGCACTTTGCTTAGACTTAGGCGCAGAACACGCGATTGATTACAAATCAGAAGATTTTGCGGAAGCAGTAAACGATCACACAAAAGGAAAGGGAGTGAATATGGTGTTAGACTTCTTAGCGGCCCCTTATTTTCAACGCAATTTGAACAGCCTGAGTGTAGATGGACGTTTAGTGATATTAGCATTAATGGGAGGCATCAAAACTGAGGAAGTTAATATGGCGCCTATTTTGCGAAAGCGACTACAAATTATTGGTTCGACATTACGTTCTAGAACTTTAGATTATAAAATTGCACTGACAAAAGCATTAAAAGAACGCACATGGGATGCTTTTGAGCAAGGACAATTAAAACCTGTAGTCGATTCCGTTTTCTCATGGGAAAAGGTAGCGGATGCACATCGCTACATGGAAGCCAATAAAAATAAGGGGAAGATCATTTTAGATTTAGGATAATAAAATTAGCCTTTGAGTGCGAAAAGGTTGGGCATTGATGAGTGTTTTTTATCTTTGCAAAAAATTATTTTTATTTAATCATAATGGAGCAAGCAGAACAATTATTAGAGGAATGGGGACCCAAAGCAGAAGAAATGATGACTTCTTTGAGTCCTGTGGAATGGGGGATTACGGGTAGTGTTATCTTTTTGCTTTTTTTGATTCGTATCATTTATAAAAGCTCTAAAAAGAGCCGCGCTTTGCGTCAAGCTCCTAAATTATCGATCAAAGAGTTTCAGATTTCTCCACTTGGGAAAGATGCCTTCCTAAAACTTCAAAATGATGGAGAAAAGGCTACCCTAAGTAGTTTGGACATCAAAGGTAGACCAGATATCAAGGTAACTAGTGCAGTTGCAGGCCATATCATGGAACCTTCAACGGATTATGGCATACTTTTACAGATTAATTCCATGGGGAGCATCAAACGCAACTTTACGATAGAACTGACCTTCCAAAATCAAAGTGGCGTTGTTTATCGCCAGTCTTTTCCGCTTGCCTATGATGCACCAAGTAAACTGAAAATTGTAAGATACGCATAAGATATGAAGATAGATATCCTAGCCATTGGCGTACATCCAGACGATATAGAATTGAGTTGTAGTGGTACTTTACTAAAGCATATAGCTGCAGGTAAAACGGTAGGTTTATTGGATTTGACAAGAGGTGAATTAGGTACGAGGGGTACGGCTGATATCAGAGATCAGGAAGCGGCAGAAGCTGCTCGTATAATGGGCGCAAAATTTAGAGACAATGCTCGCATGGCGGATGGTTTTTTTCAGTATTCTGAAGAAAATATTCGTAAGATCATTCCTTATATCCGTAAATACCAACCAGAAATTGTTTTGGCAAATGCCTTAGATGATCGTCATCCTGATCATGGTAGAGCTGCCAAGCTCGTAGCAGATGCTTGTTTTTATTCTGGTTTGGTGAAAATAGAAACCAGAGACGAATCTGGCAATCTGCAAGATCGCTGGCGCCCCAAGGCGCTATACCATTACATCCAAGATCGTAATATTGAACCTGATTTTGTGGTCGATATCACTGATCATATTGATAAGAAGTTTGAGTTGATTTATGCATTTAGCTCTCAGTTTTATGTGCCTGAAGCTAAGCAATACGCTAAGGAGTTATCCTCACCTATTTCGGGAAAAGACTTTATGGATTTCCTACGCTCAAAGGCGGCAAGTTATGGCCGTGTAGCCAATTTTAAATATGCAGAGGCTTTTAATGTAAGCCGTACGCTAGGAGTGAAGGATTTATTTGATTTGGTTTAATATTTCCCTTCCATTCGCTCTACATACTGTACTTCTCCCAGTCTAACTTTAATAGGTAGCTTAGCCTTTTTTTCCATCTGCACTTCCAGTTTGCAAAAGAAGGCTAGGTCTTTATAGGCATAGACCAGAGGCGCTGCTTGCATCGCTTTTTGAAAAGAGAAGTTGGTACGATTACTTTTTTGAGAAAGGATATTGTTCTTAGGTAATCTAAATTGGACAGCAGTAAAACTAGCCTTTTGATTTTTTAACTCCACGATCGACTTACCCTCTAACTGTGTTAGTGCTTCTATATCATGCCTTTCGGCAGACAGG
>JAKVCU010000143.1 GCA_022448955.1 Saprospiraceae bacterium | reverse complement strand
CGATAGGAAAGTTACGCATGGTTTTTGAAGGGACGCTAAAATTTTATTGTACCAATTTTTTAGCCTAACTACTTAAAGTTTTTTCTTGAAATACATATCACAATTATTAAATATGTGCTGCAAGAGGTAGATATATGTTACCCTTGATGTTAGGCTTTGAAAATGAAAAGGTAGATCTATCATTATTTTAATGCTATCTATTCACTATCGTTTGGTGTACACTATTTGATAATAGCTACATCCCCTTTGAATGTAGAAGTAGTACCATCAATGAGTTCCACTTCTATCCAATAAGCAAATACACCATCATTCATCAGAGATCCTTTGAATATGCCATCCCATCCCAGACTAGGGTCGTTAGCTGCAAAGTCACTTCTTTCAAATAGGGTATTGCCCCAGCGGTCATAAATGCGCATATTTTTTATTTGAACAATCATTTCAGGATCGCTGTAAGCAGTAAAGCTATCATTCACTCCATCATTATTGGGAGAAAAAGCATTTGGAATATATACCTTAGTATCCCGATTAACAAACAATTGAATATTAGTCTCATCTTTACATCCATTAATGCTTAGTACTTCTACTCGATAGATGGTTGTCTCTAATGGGGTGGCAATCGGCAAAAGACAATCCGTACAACTCAGTCCCTCAGCAGGAGACCACTGAACGCTAGCTACCTCCTCATCTGGAATATTTAGCTGTAAAAATAACGGATAGTCTTGGCCAAGCGTTAAAAAGGCTCTTTCATCTAACTGTACCTCTAACTCATTTGGTGCTTCGATAGCAATTTCTGATTGCCATTCACAGCCATTGATATCTTGCACAATAATTTGATAAGTTCCAGCTTCTAGATTCGTGAAATAAGCAAAGTTAGAAAAGCTATCGCCATGATTGATGGAATATAAATAAGGGCCTTCACCGCCTTGGATGCCACTGATTTGAATTTCTGCTTCATCGTCTACACACAATATTTCACTAGCATCTACTATAGCGTCAACAGGAATATTTTCTAAAACAATTACAGAATCCTGATTGCTGCACTCGTTTTGGGTATTAATGACCTCTAAAATGTATAATCCTGCTCCTTGAATGAGTGGCTGCAAACTATTGGCAAATGAAATAATTTGGCCATCACTTGTCGTCCATTGATAGCTAAATGTATTTCCTGTCGATGAATTGGTGCCATTTAGAATTGCTGTAGGCTCTACACAATTGAGTATTGTTCCTTCTCCTGCATCGATAACAGGAATGGTGATATCCTGCTCAATGATCGTTGAAGATTCGGTAAAACAGCCATTGTCCGGATTCGTTACTAGCAATGAAATCCAACCAGGGTAATCAAGAGTTATACTATTAATATTTCCTTCTTCAATCGTACTGCCATCTTCTGCTTGCCAATTAAAGTTGTAGTTATTTTGATCTACTTCAGCAGTTATAGTCGTACTGGTGGTTCCACAGTCTAGTATTTCACTGGGCATGATATTAACAATAGGTTCTTCTATGTCCTGATTGACCATTACATTTAAAGAAGTAGTACAGAAATTATTTGTATTAGTAATGAGCAAAGTGTAGATTCCAGCTTCGTCAACTTCAGGCATTAAACTTTGTTCATTTTCAATATTCGCATGATCAGGCCCCGTCCAATAGTATGAAAACTCACCTTCACTACTTCCACCGCCATCAATGAGGGTAGACGTATTATTACAATCTAAAATATCAGGTACATTTGCCACAGCTACAGGGGCTAAGGTATCGATGGCTACTTCCGTTTCGGCTGTCGCCAAACAATCATTCAATAGATCGCTGACGGCCACTGTATAAGTTCCAGCTGCATCAACTATTGCAAGGTCAGTTGTAGCTCCAGAAATGATATTTCCAGATGCAGTAGACCATTGAATGGCATTTTGAGTAGAGGAGCTGATATATAAATCAAGTTCTACAGAAAGTTGATCACAGTTAATGGTATCAGGCAAATGGATGACTAAGGATGGTGCCATTGTATCAACTTCAATACTGATATTAACTATAGAAGAACAGCCATTTTCAAGGTTTTGGAGGAGTAATTCATATATTCCAGCCTCCACCATTGTAGGGGAAGAGCTATCTTCATTTTCTATAATGAAGTCATCATTGGAAGACCATTGGTATTCAAAATTTGCTCCACTATCTGACCCTTCAGAATTGATTGTTACTTCCGTTTGAGAGCATGTCAGCACATCTGGTTCTTGCAAAATAATTACAGGAGAAGTCGTATCAATCGTCACCTCAATGGAAGCATTGCTCTCGCACCAATTATTGATATTTAGAATAGTCAATGAGTATTGCCCAGGAGAATTTATATTGGGATTAAGCGTATTAGAACCGCTAATGACACTACCTACAGGTCCCTGCCATGTATACTCAAATTCATTGCCTTGGCTAGAGCCAAATGCATCAATGGTGATAGATGATTGGTTACAGTTTAGGATATCAGGTGATTCCATTTGAATGCTTGGTGAAATGGTATCTATAGCAATATTGATTTGATCATTGCTCATACAACCGTTGTCAATATTGGTGATGGATAGTGTATAATCCCCTGCATCATCAATAGAGGCTTGAAGGATATCCGTGGCACTGACAAACGATCCATTAACACTGCTCCATTGATAACTAAAAGAAGGTCCATTTGACGAATTTTGAGATTGGAAAGTATAAGTGTTTTCAATACAATTTAATGTAGTACTTGCTCCCAAATCAATAATTGGTGCTTCTATGTCTTGAAAGATTTCCACGAAAGTGGTATCCATACAAGCATTTTCAGGATTGGTAGCTATCAAGGTATAAACGCCTGATGTTTCTACACTAATTTCATTATTGTTTTGATCAATAATTTGATCTTGATCTTTAAACCAATCTAATTCATAATTGATATCATTAGATAAAAAACTAGCTGCTATCAATACCTCTTCATTTGAACAAGTAAGTATACCATCTGTAGTTAGAGTGGGAGATTCGATAGCTAGATTCATAACAACCTCAACCGAATCCGTAGCCATACAGCCATTGTCCAAATTTGCAATTTGCAGGTAATACATTCCAGGTAATTGTGCAGTGCTTTGGATAGCATCCATGCCATTTAGGATACCATCATTTGGCCCCGACCAATTGTAAGTAAGGTGGTTGCCTTGGTCACTTGCACTTCCATCAAGAAAAACGGTATTTTCACTACATGTTATAGCCTCGGTATTTCCAGCTTCTACAGTTGGGTAGTTATAATCTTCTTGTACTTCCACGGTTTCAGTAGTTGCACATCCATTATTGGTATTAATGATTTCTAGGCTATATTCTCCAGCAGAATTAATGTTAAGGGTTATAGCATTATTTGCTAAGATATCCCCATTAGGATTTCTCCAAATGTAATTATAGTCATTGCCTGTACTGGAGCCATTTGCGTCAAGCGAAACGGAAAGCGTGTTACAGTCCAAAGTTTCAGGGATGTTTAGCTGTATCACTGGCAATGCTGTGTCTTCGAATACCTCTACGGAATCAACACTAGTACATCCATTTTCCACATTGGTAACAGTCAAGTAGTAAGTCCCTGCTTCTTGAATATTTGGCATTAAGGAATTGACATTATCAATTGGATGGTTTTCTGGACTAAACCATTGATAGTTAAAGCTACTGCCAGAACTCGATGCTGAGGCATTTAGCGGAAGCAAAGTCTCTTGGCAGTTAAGTGTAATAGCATCACCTGCTTCTGAAATTGGATAATTGAAGTCGTCAGTTACCTCAATAGTGGCGTTGCTTTCGCAAAAATTATTGGTATTAATAATTTGAAGTTGGTAATTTCCTGCTTGATTGACAATGATGTTTTCGATGTTATTTGGTGTTTGAATATTTCCATCATTAGTGGTCCACTGGTATTCAAATTGAATTCCCGAGCTTGATCCTACACTACTCACCTCTATTTCCGCTGTCGCGCAATCAATCACATCATCAACTTCAAGTTGTATCATTGGTGTTTCTAAGTCTTCAGCTACTGTTACTTCTAATGATAGGGAACAATTATTATGGTCACTTACCGTGACTAGATAGGTTCCACCATCCAAATTATTCAGGTTTTCTGTATCACTTTGATTATTCCATTCGTATGAATAGGGGGCAGTACCTCCTTGTGTGCTTAGGTCAATACTACCTTGACTTGGGTTACTACAATTTACGTCAACTACATTTTCGACGGATGTCGCCAAAACGGGAGGTTCCGTAATAGTGAAGGAAGAAGTTGTATGGCAACCATTTGCATCCGTTATGCTTAGGTTAAAGGTACCATTTGATAAATTACTTACGTTGTGGTCTGCCATATTGGTATTAGTAATTGCTTCATTGTTGAGGTTGTCCCATTGGAAGGAATAAGGAGCAGTACCATTTGATGCGGTGATATTAATTGTACCATCATTGGCATCAAAACAAGAATTATTGGTAATACCCGTGTTGACTTGTATATCGGTATTCGGAATCTCAACTACACCATCATCGATATCAGCAGGACAACTATCTGCACTTACACTAATCAATTCATAAGTACCCGCGGTATTCGTTGGAATGCTGATATTGTTTTGAAGGATATTTGAAATGGTATCATTTTGTCCATTAAAAGCATACACTACTTCCCAATTTCCAAAGCCTGTTAGTGCTATATCAATATTAGCATTGGTGGTATTGTTGCAAGAATAACCATCACCAGTCATACTTGCTGTTGGTGTATAAGGCATGACAAAAATCTCTGAAACAACTTCTTCTCCACAAAGGTCAGTAACCGTCACACGATAAGTGGTAGTATCGGTAGGAGCAATAGTTAAACTAGCTTCTGAGCTTCCATCTTCCCACTGATAGGAAAAGGGGAACGCACCATTCGTAATGAGGGGCTCAATCATAGTTTCCGTACCTGAACAAGTAGAGAAATCAGGAGAATCGACTAATAAGGGAGGAGGATCTTGAATAAACATATTGATACTCGTTGTTTCACAACTACAAGAACCTACAACATCTAGGATGATTTCTTCTATTCCTTCATCTAAGTTATCTGCAAAAACCTCTACAGGAAGGGAATAACTCATTTCCCCAGCGGGGATAATAATTGAATCGGGAAGCATCGCAAAATCTAAACCAAAGGTCGCTGTACTCTGAGCGGATACCGTGAAGTATACGACTACAGAATCCGTTACGTCCATATTTGCTCTAGAGAAAGTGAAGTAAGGTTCAGAACATCCTTCAAATGGTGCATTAAACCCATCTCCAAGTGCGTTTGTACCTGTAGAGACGCTTACTGCTTGCCCTGCTTTAAAACTATTTGCGCCTAGAAAAACACCAGAGTCACGATCTCTTTGAAAAACATCTGCAATGATGATCTGTAAACGATAAGTTTCGCAAGGAATGACATTAGCCACTGCCTTCAAAGGGACTGTAAATCCATCAAATTCGATTTCTTGTTCAAATGCAGGTTCTGCTATTAAATTACAGGGTCTTGGAATGGAAGTAAGTGTATTATCGATATAATATTGACTATTAACTTGATGATTGATATTACTAATGTTTACAAAATCATTGGTACCAGGAATAAGCGCAATATTTTCACCACCATTTGGGAAGGGCCCATTAATACCAGGGCCTGAAATGATGAAGCCAAAGGTATCAAAGAAGTCTTCTCCAATGTACTCACAGTATTCCTCAGAAGCAAAAACATACTCGAATTCAATATTAGGAACAGTTGGGACAAAATCAAACGCTACAATGACAACCTCATAGGTAGAGTTATTAGTGAGGATATCCATAATATTCCGAATAGAATCGGGCAATGGATTTTGAGGGTACTCCGTTGATGTATTATCTTGATCATTTGGTCCAACAATATCATTTACATTTCCTGTTGAAAATACAATCCCTGAATCAATACCTATAGAACTACCTCCGCCATAGAATAGGCCAATCTGTGTGGAATCACCAAAGGTGGTAATATTGATATTGGATACATCGAAGCAATCGCTAGAAAGGAAAGTTTCTAAGATGAGTGTTTCTGGATCACTGTTTACGGTACTTTCAATACTGTTTTGTGCAAAAAGAGATGCTGTACAAAATAGCAGTACTAGGTTCAGAGTGTATTTCATATTCCTGTTATTGTTCGTGTAAGTGTTTGTTGTATTCTTAGTATTGTAAAGCTCCTTCAGGTAGTAGTCGATCCAATTCATCAACTTAAATTTCAGTTTATAGAATATTTGGTACTACCAATTGGAGGATCAATTGTTCTTTATGATACTATTCTTAGGGGACATAGCGAATGATTGCAGTCAAGAGAAATTGTACTAGCACCATTCTAATTCGGATGACCAAACGATGAACATCAGAGGGAGTGGATATTACAAAGTTAATTGAAAATATATGTATTGTAAAGGGTTTTAACCTATCTTAGACAAGTTCATATTCAAACTTTTAAATTCTTTTAATCTAAGTTTTGAAGCATTTGCTGGTTCCATTCCTCTACCAGTTTGTAGATATGCCCAACACAATAATCAATGAAGTCATCTAGCAACTGATCAGGCAAAGTATTTTTCTTGAAAAGCAAATACAGCATTCCCATTGCAGCAACAATAGCTGTAGAATCAATAAGGTGATGGTGTGTGTGTTAAGATTAAGCCAGTTCCGATTAGCCTAACCTAGTTCAAGTGTTGGACCAAAAGAAATGAAATTGCACATCTATGTATAACTGATACCAAAGAGCAATAACTTTTTTAAACTAGGTGACAAAGGCCCCATTACTAAGACCTAATTTTTGGACAACATCATAAGCAAATAGGACTACGAAAAATAGTACAAACGAGATGAGGGTTTCGCCTATGATGTCGTAGTATCCCGAAGGGGGTTACAATTTCATAGCCGTTGTTATAAACAGCTTATTTTTTCTGCCATGGAATTCCCCCTGCCTTTCTAATATGTTCCTGCAGTTGTGATCTAATTGCTTGATAAATTTCATCATTTGAGGATTCCAAAGCATTTTCTTCATACTCATCCTTTTTGATATTAAAATATTGAATAGGCTCATAAGGTGTGTTCTGTAATATCTTAAAGTCACGATAGCGCGCCGCATAATAGGATTGTCCACCGTATTGCCCACCTTCTCGCCTTACCCAAAATACATAACGGTCGTCTGTCGTTTGTTTTTCACCTAATATGGTGGGTAAGATGCTCATTCCGTCAATATGCTGAACAGGCTTTACTCCTGCTACTTCACAAAATGTAGGGAACAAGTCCATTAGCATGGCAAAATTTTTTGTTACTGTGCCGGGTTCTATCTTATTTTTCCAAAAAAAGAAAGTAGGGACACGAATTCCACCCTCGTACATGTCTTGTTTTCCACCTCTTAACTTACCATTACTTTGTGCAAACCGAAGTGCTCCACCATTATCGGAAGTGAATACAACCAAGGTGTTTTCGTCTAGCCCTGTTTCCTCAAGCGTTTGCATTACTCTGCCTAGGTTAAAATCCAGGTGTTCGATAAAGGCAACATTTTTAGCCCTTTTTTCAGAGAGGTCTGACTCTCGATTTTTAACTCGCTCCAGCCATTCTTGTGGAGGTTGGATGGGAAAATGAGGGGCATTGTAGGCGAGATAAAGGAAAAATGGCTGCTCCTCTTTTGTTCGTTCATTCAAATAATCAATAGTCCAATCGGTAAAAATATCCGTGGCATGCCCCTTGGGATCAATCTCCTCCTTATTGTATCTCATCCAATTAATACCTCCTCGTCGATGAGACCAATAGTCATCCATCATATCTCCCAAAAAGCCCTTAAAGAAATCAAAGCCCTTTTCATTTGGAATAGAAGGACGCTCAAGCCCTAAATGCCATTTACCAATAATACCTGTTTGATAGCCCTTTGTTTTTAATACTTCAGAAATGAAGACGGCATCTTCTGCCAGCTCACCCCAGTTATTTTTTACATCTTGCCGAATAACACCAGGAACGCCTACCATATCAGGATACTTGCCTGTTAATAGGGAAGCTCTACTTGGAGAGCAAACGGTACTATTGGCATAAAAGTTAGTGAAAGTAAGTCCTTGATTAGACAGATGATCTATGTGGGGCGTTTGCATGTCTGTAGCTCCCTGGCACGCAAGATCACCATACCCCAAGTCATCAACCAAAATACATATGATATTGGGAGGTTTTGAATCAACCAAAGCTTGACCATAAGCTCTAAAGCAGCCCGTAATAAAGGCTACTCCTAAAAGAAGATATTTTGCTTTCATAGGTATTGTAACTAAAGCGTAAGTAGTTAGGCTAAAAAATTGGTACAATAAAATTTTAGCGTCCCTTCAAAAACCATGCGTAACTTTCCTCTCGTCAGTTACTTATAATTTTCGAAGGGACAATTTTATTATACAAGCAATTTTGACTAGCCGCTTAATAAATTTTATTTATTTAAATAAGTATTGATTCATTGACTTCTCCGTTTCAAATTTCAATTCCCCCATTTCGGTGCAAACCCATTCTGACATTGCCCAGTCTAAATCATACGCTGAATTATTGGTTACTTTTCTGTAGACGTTAGCTCTTATTTTTTTATCATCTTCCAGTATTAATACTCTAAGCTGAGTTGAATCTGATTCAAAGGCGTCTAATATAGACTTAACATATTCATAGTTATCAATTGGAGATATATTCTCGATGTAAGTAATGTATTTATAGTCATTTTTTGATTTATCAAGAACTCCAATTACATAGTTATCCGGATAGTGATATCTTTCGGATATTTTAGATTCATCTTGATATCCAATTTCATAATTTTCAATCCATTTAACTGTCAATATCGAAGAAGGAATCATCCTCATATCAACAAAATTTTCAGCAAGTTTTTCTTTCCTTTCGTTTGAATGGCAACTTGTTAAAAGTATTAGGATAACTATAAATTTATACATCTCATCTCATTTTATGAAATATAATGTCAATATATACGATCATGGTCCGTTAAACACTAGGGTCAAGTAGATAGATCTATTGATCTAGATGTTTCGTTTTAGTGAACGAAGGAAGTTTCCACAAATATTCTTAGTTCGAGCCTTTTTTCTCTACCGATTACGAGAACTTGGTGTTGATATTCAAATGAATGATTGGCCATTTTGTAACTGGATTTGACGGTATAGATGTAACTAAATTTAATGATTTTTTTAAAAAGGGTACTACCCTCTTAAACATGGGGTGAACTTTTATTTTTTATTAAAATGATGATTGCTTTTTCTACCATAGCTGCATTACTAATAAGATGTGTTTATGAAGTACCTTCGAGAGCGAAAGATGATAAGTATCAGATAAAATAGGCTTTAGCTGTGTATAGTACGCTAAATCGTTTCATTTTCATGTAGAATAGTAGTTTTTAAACCAGTTTAAGGGAGAGCTCATATTTTTCTATTAGCTTTTCGCAAAATTTAGTTTCATGGTTTTTCAAAATCTAAAAGCGCTAAAAGCGCAAAAAGCAATAACATTTCCACCATCCGATTGGCTGATAGTGCATCAGCAAATGGTTAACGCATTTGCCGATGCTACCTTAGATCATCAATGGATTCATACGGATCCCCAAAGGGCTAAAAATGAATCTCCTTTTGGCGGTACTGTTGCGCATGGATTTATGTCTTTATCTCTTCTGACAAGATTAATGGAGAGTATGGTAACCATCAAAAGTTCTAAGATGGGAATGAATTATGGTCTCAATAAGGTGCGTTTCCCTTCGCCAGTTCGAGTAGGAAGTCGCTTGCGCTTGCATGCAACGCCAATAGATTTTGAAGAATTTCCGAACAATGGCTTGAAAATCACATTTCATTGTATAGTAGAAATTGAAAACCAAGAAAAACCTGCTTGCGTAGCAGAATGGATTACCTTGGTGTTTGAATAAAACTACGCTAGGCTAAAAATAAGTGTAACATGTACGAAAAATTACTATCTCCTCTTGATTTAGGTTTCACTACATTAAAAAATAGAGTACTCATGGGCTCTATGCATACGAATTTGGAAGAAATTCCCGGTGGGCTAGAACGTGCGGCTGTCTTTTATGCAGAGCGTGCGCGTGGGCAGGTTGGATTGATTGTCACCGGAGGAATCGCGCCCAATTTGGCCGGTTGTGTAGGGCCGCATGCGGCTATGTTAACGACGGAGGAAGAAGCCCTAAAACATCGTGTAATTACAGAGGCTGTGCATAAAGAGGGGGGTAAGATTTGTCTCCAGATTTTGCATAGTGGTCGTTATGGTTATCACAAAAATCTTGTAGGCCCTTCACCTTTGCGTGCACCTATCAATCGTTTTGTGCCTAAAGAACTGAGTTCAGAAGAGGTTTGGCAAACCATCGAAGATTATGCAAATTGTGCGGCGCTTGCGCAAAAAGCAGCTTATGATGGTATCGAGATTATGGGATCAGAAGGGTACTTAATTAACCAATTCATTGTAACACGTACCAACCAACGTACCGATGAATGGGGGGGTGAATATGAAAACCGTATCAAATTCCCATTGGAGATCGTCAAAAAAACTAGAGAAAAAGTTGGTGATGACTTCATCATTATTTTCCGCTTATCTATGTTAGATTTAGTTGAAGGAGGAAGTACTTGGGAAGAGGTGGTTTATTTGGCGAAAGCCCTTGAAAAAGTAGGCGTAACCATCATCAATACTGGGATTGGATGGCACGAAGCAAGAGTACCTACCATCGGAACTGTAGTCCCAAAGGCAGGTTTCGCATGGGTAACTAAACGCATAATGGGAGAAGTGAATATCCCCTTAATTACAACCAATAGAATCAATATGCCAGATGTAGCTGAGCAGGTACTACAAGAAGGCTGCGCAGATATGGTATCGATGGCTCGACCATTTTTGGCCGATCCAGAATTGGTTTTAAAAGCAATTGAAAATAGAGCAGAAGAGATCAATACTTGTATTGCTTGTAATCAAGCATGCTTGGATCATACCTTTGAAATGAAACTTTGCTCTTGTTTGGTCAATGCCAGAGCTTGCCATGAAACCGAATTGAATTTCCATCCAACAAATGCCAAAAAGAAGATTGCAGTGGTAGGAGCTGGGCCTGCAGGCTTGGCATGCGCTACGCTATGTGCAGAAAGAGGGCATGAGGTACATCTATTTGAGGCAGAAAAAGAAATTGGTGGCCAATTTAATATGGCTAAGGTGATTCCAGGTAAGGAAGAATATGCACATACCATTCGTTACTATAGCACGATGATCAAAAAGCATGGCGTTCAGCTTTCGCTAAATCATAGGGTAAGTGCAGAGGAGTTGAAAGCAGGAAACTTTGATGAAATTGTCTTAGCAACGGGTGTTACTCCTCGTAAAGTAGCTTTTGAAGGTTCTGATCATGCGAAAGTTATCGATTATGCAGATGTATTGTATCGCAATAAAGAAGTTGGTCAAAAAGTAGCTATTGTGGGTTCTGGCGGTATCGGCTTTGATATGGCAGAATACTTAGCACACGATAATGAACATGAATCGCCAAGTATGAGTGTGTCGGCTTATATGAAAGAATGGGGAGTTGATATGACTTATGGACAAGGAGGTGCAACCACCATGCCTAAGCCAATGCCATCTCCAAGAGAGATTTATTTGCTGAAGCGTTCTGGTGGAAAGCATGGTGCTGGATTGGGTAAAACAACTGGTTGGATTCACCGTGCTAGTTTAAAAATGAAGCAAGTTCATCATGTATCGAATGTTACTTACCAAAAAGTAGATGATGAAGGTTTCCATATTTTAGTAAATGGTGAACCACAAGTTCTACATGTTGATCATGTGGTGATCTGTGCAGGCCAAGAGCCTTTACGGGAATTGCAAGCAGCATTGGAAACAGCAGGTCAAAACGTACATCTGATTGGTGGTGCTGAATCAGCCGATAAGTTAGATGCTAAACGTGCTATTTATCAGGCTAGTCATTTGGCGGCTAAGTTGTAATAAGGATTTCGTTCTGCGATCTGTCTAAGATGGGTCGCACAACGAATCTATATGATTTTATAAACTATGATATACGCTACAATTAAATCTAATCCTTCTTGATCGACTACAGTTATTCCTAAGTAAGTCATTTCTCCACTCTGGATTACTTCTTTAATTTTTTCCTTATCGTTTAGGATTTTAGTGTCATTTACGGCTGTTTCGTAACGAAAATCATAGCCTTCTCGTGCGGGCCTGCTCCAGCCAGACGGATTGTGGCAATGAGCGCAGTTCATGTCCAAATAAGCTCTTCCTCTTGCTGAAAGCGGAGCATTGGTATCGTAGTAATCAACAATTTGACTGACTTGACTTTCGTCAAATGGATGGATAATTTCAATAGATTGAGGGTATTGCAATTGATTGATAGCTTGGTTATTGATGGTGACATCAATATTTAAATTTCTCATGCTGGGGCCTAAAGGCAATACTTGCTTATTGGTTTGATGGCAAGAAACACATTCATTTGGATTAGGAATATAATACATAATGGAACGATTGTTTCCTAATTTATTGATCCAGCTGACAGATTTATTTAAACCATCTAATACAAGTACCGCATCTGTTTGTGTATCATTCCAGACATAGGTCGCTACATTCCAAAGGCCATCTGCTTTGATAAAGAGCCTAGTCTCAATTACCTTTTTGCCTAAGCTGACATCTCTTGCATCATTGCAATAAAAGAAGATTTCTGCCAAAATACTGCCTTCTGGAAAGGTAGGAATTCCATTTCCGTTATAGATGATTTGTTCACCTGCTGGAACCTTTACGAGCCTTTGTTTTTCAGCATAATTAGAAAACAAAGAAGATTTAAGTTCAAATAGAGTATAGTCATCAGAAGGAATTAAATCTTTTGGATCACCTGATAAATATTATAGGCTGAAAGCTTTGGCTGAAATTGCTCTGTCACCGGGATGGGGATTCGATTTTATTTATTTGAGCAAGAGGATAGTAAAAAAACTAACATTTCACACAATGGGATTAGAGTAGACCAGCGACGATTTTGCATGTTGTTGTTTTGTAGATGGTTACAGTTAATGGGCTTGGTAATATTTGGTTCGGTCAAAGTTAAAAACGAGAAAACTTAAGGACTATTATACAAATATATGCTCTATACGAGGCTTAACTTTTTATTAATACTACTTTGGTACTGATTCAGTGTATTTGCTTAGCCAAATGGTTTCTCCTATCTTTAGGGTAAACTGAATCAGATCAATTTTGTATGGGGGGAAAGAAAGCAGATTTTCGGACCATTGATGAATATTTGGAATTTGAAAATTCCTCAGATTCAAAACATGAATATGAAAATGGAAGAGTCTTAGCGATGTCTGGAGGTACTTTCAATCATGGCATATTATGTAGTGCAGCCTACCGAGAAATTAGTAATCTGCTTGAAGCAAAAGGGATAGATTGCACGTCAATCGGCAGTGAGGTAAGAGTTCATATTGAAAAAGCAAATTCAATTGTATATCCTGATACCATGGTCATCTGTGGTGAAATTCAAATGTCAGAACAAGATAGTGAGGCAGTTATTAATCCAATGGTAATTGTTGAGGTATTGTCCAAGTCTACAGAAAGCTATGATAGGGGAGATAAGTTTTATAAATATGGTCAATTAGCCTCGTTTAAAGAATATATTCTTATCCATCAAGACTCACCTACCATTGAAAGTTTTTACAGAAAAGAACAAGATTATTGGCAAATCTCTCGAACGATAGGGTTATCTAAGCAACATACTATATTGAGCTTGGATATTGCTATTGATATGCAGAGATTATATCAAAAAGTTAATTTAGATTAATCGGTTCAAAGCATGCAGTTAGACTCCTTTTTTAAAGATTTATTAGTTGTTGAATTATCAAGTGTATTGGCAGGGCCGGCCGTGGGCATGTTTTTTGCAGAATTGGGGGCTCGCGTGATCAAGGTAGAGAATAAAAAGACCAAAGGTGATGTAACACGCTCATGGAAATTGCCAGTGGAAGCTGCTGATCAAGCTTTATCAGCCTATTACCATAGTATCAATTGGAATAAGGAGACTTATTTGATGGATTTATTTGCAGAAGCAGACCAAAAGCAAGTCCTAGATTGGATATCAAAAGCAGATATCGTAATCAGCAATTTCAAAGCAGGTTCCGATCGAAAAGTAGGAATGGATTATGAAAGTTTGAAAGCTATCAATCCGAGTTTGATCTTCGCAAGTATTTCTGCTTATGGAGAAGACGATCCTCGCCCAGGTTTTGATGCCATGATTCAAGCAGAATCTGGTTGGATTTTCATGAATGGCGAAAAAGAAGGAAATCCCGTAAAAATGCCTGTAGCATTGATGGATATTTTAACGGCACATCAATTGAAAGAAGGCATTTTAGTAGCCCTGTTACATCGTGCTAAAACAGGAGAGGGCAGTAAGGTGCATGCTTCTCTGTTTGATACAGGTGTAGCCTCCTTAGCCAACCAAGCCAGTAATTGGCTGAATCTAAACGTCTTACCACAACGGAAAGGTAGCCAACATCCCAATATTGCGCCTTATGGCGATATTTTCTACACCAAAGATAATCGGGCCATTATACTAGGTACAGGTACGCAAAAGCAATTCGAAGCACTTTGTGATACCTTACAATTAAGCGAATTAAAAGAAGATCAACGCTTTCTACGCAATGCAGACCGCCTAAGGCATCGCCCCGCACTCAATGAATATTTGGCGAAAGCCTTTTCAGCAATAGCTTATGACGACTTGAAACAACTGTGCGAAAAAAATGGCGTCACGATCGCTCCAGTCAACAACATGGAAGAGGTGTTTAACATTCCAAATGCGAAGGAATTGATACTAGAAGAAACGCATGAAGATGGAAGTGTGAGTAAACGAGTACGTACGGCAGTTTTTAAAATAGGAAATGATTAAATATAAAATGGAAATCATGCTTTATTAAAGATTGGAAGTATTACTTTTACATTTTGAAATGTAATTTTTTAGAAATAAAGCATGAACAAAAAACTATTACCCCTATTTTTTCTATTCTTCGACTTTTCGTTGTCAGCTCAGGAGTTTATCACCTATGATACAATAGATTTTGATAACCCTGCTATTCTTGGCTCAATTAATTTTTATGATTTAACAGATTGCCAAATCAATAACAGTAGCGGTAACCCTGCATTCATTGGAAAAGGATTAACCAAAGCAAGCGATAATTTTATATATGTATATGGTCCTAGTCAAGGTCCAGATCCTGTTGCAATTTGGAAGCTCTTCCCAGACGTAAGTCAGGGCGCGTTTCAGTCTACCATTTCTCAAGATACACTAATTCAAGGCATGTCCTGTGATTATGAAGGCCTAGTTTATCTAGTCGGAAAAGGGGTAAGTATCTTCGATCCTAATGATCTGGGAGTAACCTATATGGGAGATTTTCCAGACGGGATGTTGGCCGGAGGGGATTTGACTTATAGGGAGGGACGCTTTTTTATGACAACTACCAACAATGAAATTGTAGAAGTAGATATTCA
>JAKVCU010000142.1:3327-15545 GCA_022448955.1 Saprospiraceae bacterium | reverse complement strand
CTAAGTTTTAACGAAGTAATAGTAAAAAATACACTATTAATTAAATTCCAAACTAGTGACTCAACTATTTGTGCATAAATTGGACTAGAAAAGCAAAAGAACAAAATTCTTCTCTAGTTTCATTATCTTTGCATCAATTAGAAAAAAATATACATCTTTCCTGAAATTTATTTCAAAATGTATATTTCATATTTCACCACTTCATGCTTCGGCTTAGTATTCCACTATAACTTAAAAATCAAAATCTATGTCTGTTAAGGTAGGAGATAAAGCACCTGAATTCACACTTTTTTCTGATGAAAAGGCAACTGTTTCATTAAAAGATTACGAAGGGAAAAATGTAGTACTATTATTTTTTCCGCTAGCATTTACAGGTGTGTGTACAAAAGAAATGTGCAATACTCGCGATGATATTGCATACTATCAAGGCCTAAATGCTTCAGTATTAGCTGTTTCTGTAGATTCACCCTTTACATTAGAAAAGTTTAAGGCAGAGCAAAATTTAAACTTCCCATTACTTTCTGATTTTAACAAAACCGTATCCGGTGAATATGGTGCATTATACAAAGAATTTGTTTTGGGAATGAGTGGTGTATCCAAGCGTTCTGCCTTTGTAATTGATAAGGAGGGAATTGTTCGCTACGCAGAAGTACTGAGCAATGCAGGAGAACTGCCAAATTTTGAGGCTATTAAAGAAACCTTATCTTCTTTAAATTAGTTGAAATAAGAAAGGTAAAATAAATTAGTCATGCTTTACGATAGCACCGTTGAAGAATTAGAAGAGGTTTTAGTAGAAGAGGAAGTGGAAGATACAGATAGTGGAAGAGTATCTCAATTGATCGTCTATAATGATGATCACAATACTTTCGAATGGGTCATCCAATGTTTTATGGAGGTATTAGGACATACTCATGCACAATCTGAACAATTATCCTTAATTATTCATTTTAAAGGTAAAGCAACGGTGAAAACGGCTCCCAAATCTGTACTAAAGCCCAAAAAAGATGCTCTTGTAGAAAGAGGTCTTTCGGCCGTTATCGAAGAGATGGATTAGTAAACTAGGGATAAATTTATTTCGCAGAAGTCAATTTATCCCGATCCTTATACGCATTGGATGCCTGTATTTTGGCTTTCAGAAACAGAAATGACATTCCCTCATCCTAATTTAGCGAATGAAGATGGAATATTAGCAGTTGGCGGTGATCTATCTTCTGATAGGCTTCTACTAGCCTATCAATATGGGATTTTTCCTTGGTTTAACCCTGGTGATCCCATCCTTTGGTGGTCGCCAGATCCTCGCTTTGTTCTTTTTCCTAGCGATTTGAAAGTTTCCAAAAGTATGCGCCCCTACTTTAATCAAAAGAAATTTAGGGTTACTTGTAATAAAGCATTTAGGGAGGTAATTTCTGCTTGCCAACAAACCGATCGCCAAGGTCAGCCGGGTGGTACTTGGATCACAGAAGAAATGATCAAAGCTTATACCCAATTACATCAACAAGGTTACGCTCATTCTATTGAGGTTTGGCAAGAAGAACAACTAGTTGGTGGATTATACGGATTGGCCATGGGGAAAATTTTCTTTGGTGAGTCTATGTTTACTAGAGTAAGTAATGCTTCCAAATTTGGATTTATCTCTTTGGTTAAAAAATTAAGAGAATTTGACTTTGAACTCATCGATTGCCAACAAGCAACCAATCATTTAAAAAGCCTTGGTGGGAAAAGTATTACCAGAACAAGGTTTCTGACTTATCTAGAAAAATATACTTCCGCAAATAGTCCTTTAGAAAATTGGAATGAATTGTTCAAATCTCAATGATTTCCTATTCGTATTTAGGGTATGTTTAAATTTACTGCTGCCTAAAAATCAGATTTTTTAGAACTATGGCGTTCGATTGGATCAGTCACTTAGCTCGCTAAGCCCTATCACAAATCCTTAGCCTAAACCCTACCTTTACCGCTAGGCAGGCTCAAATCGTTAATTCTCCCATTGAATAAAATTTAGATATACTTTTACATTAAGGAATAAGCAACGAAAATCAACTATTTATTCCTGCTATTTGTCTGTTTATTATTGGACCTTTAATGATTGAAAAAATGACAGATAAAGAAATTAGAAAATTTATGGCAGAGGCTATGGCGGAAGGAGAGAAAGCTAAACCCAATTGCTTTCCAAACCCTCCAGTTGGTTGTATAATTGTCAAAGATCATAAGATAGTATCAAGAGGATATACCAACGAACCAGGTAAGCCACATGCAGAGGCTATGGCGCTTCATAACCTGCCAGCAGGAATAGAGAATTTTATCATGTTTGTCACATTGGAACCTTGTTCGTTTCAAGGTCGAACACCATCCTGTGCAAAGTCCATTGTAAAAACGACTTGTAAGGCTATTTATATTGGTATAATTGATCCACACGAAAAAAATAATGGAAAAGGAATTGAAATACTCAGGGCAGCTAATATAGCCGTTCATTTGGGGGTCATGGAAAAAGAAATCACCGAGCAATTAGGCCCCTATCTTATAACAAATGAAAAAACCATTTAGAATTGCTTTATCCTATTGTCAACTTTATTAAACATCTTCTCTGAGTGATATAAATTATTTATGATATAAAAGCTTTATGCCGAACTAGGAAACGTTGAACCACAAACAAATATGCGCAACTAAGCATTATACGAATAAGGTTGTATATTTCGATTTTTTAATTTGACATCCAAGATGACACGCATCAACTATTATATTTTTGTCTGCTTTTTGCTTTTTAGCTTTACGCAAACGGATAAAAAAGACTATCCAAAAGATGATTTTCGTTCGCCTGTAGATTATCAAATATTACTTTCTGGTACCTTTGGTGAACTTCGACCTAATCACTTTCATGCGGGGATTGATATTAAGGGAGCTGTAGGCAAAAAGTTGTATTCTATTGCTGATGGATATGTGTCTCGTATTAAGGTTTCGGAAGGAGGTTATGGAAATGTTCTTTATATAGATCACCCTAATGGTTATACTTCTGTTTATGCCCACTTACAACGTTTTGATAAAGCAATAGAAGAATATATTCTGACAGCACAAAAAAATGCTCAAACTTTTGAAATTGAATTATTCCCAGCTAGAGACCAGTTTTTGCTAAAAAAAGGTCAAGTGATTGGTACAATGGGGGTTAGTGGTCGCTCCTTTGGGCCACATTTACATTTTGAGATTCGGGATACCAAAACAGAGCAACCGATCAATCCACTTTTTTTTGGATTTGACGTAAAAGATACTCGCCCGCCAAAAATGCACGAAATAAGGGTCTATCACTTGAGTCCTGAAGTCGAAACGCTGGATGCTAAGTCACATTTCTTAATTAGAAAAGGCAGCAAATATGGTGTCAAAGGAGATACTCTGATGATCAATGCATGGCGGGTAGGATTTGGCTTAAAAGCCTACGATCACATGAATGGAGCGAGTAATTGGAACGGAATTTATGAAGTGAAAATGTTTGTCGATGAAGAATTGGCTTTTCAGTTTGATATGGAGACTTTCGCTTTCAGCGAAACACGCTATTTAAACGCACATCTTGATTATGAGGAACAAGTAAGTAAAAAAAGCTATTTCAATCGATGTTTTCGCTTGCCCGGCAATCAGCTTTCAATTTATGAGTATCCAGAAGCACAAGGTATTGTCCGTTTGAACAGTAAAAAGGCAAAGAAAATTAGAATGGTGGCGAGAGATGTGGTAGGCAATGAAAAAGAGCTTGTTTTCTGGGCTAAGCGGAAAACAAATATGACTGATCCACCTGGACGAGTGTATAATTATTTGCTGCCATATAATGAGAAAAATATCATTGAAACGGCGTCAGCTAAGATATTTTTCCCGGAAGGGACGTTCTATGAAAATATGTATTTGCAATATACGGCAAGCTTTGAAGATTCTTATAATGTATATTCAGCAGTCCATCAAATTCATGATCATAAAACACCAGTTCATAAGTTTTATGATCTAGCCATTCGCCCAACCTTTATTCCTGAAAATTTAAAGTCAAAGGCATTTATCGCTTATTGCGATCAGAAGAATCGTATATACAATTGTGGGGGGACATGGGAAAATGATATGCTGAAAACGAAAGTGCGCGATTTGGGCGCATTTTATGTGATGACCGATACCAAACCTCCTTCAATTAAACCTTCTTCTTTTCGTAAAAATCTCAGAGGGAGAAAAACGATGAGTTTTAAGATAAGGGATAATTATCGCTCTGCGCGCAACGTGGACGGACTAAGTTATTATGCAACCGTCGATGGACAATGGATATTAATGCGGTTTGATGCGAAAAATGATCTATTATTCCATCGCTTCGAGGCAGACTTTCCGAAAGGAGAACATCAATTAAGACTAGTAGTAAAGGATGCTGTAGGTAATGAAAGTGTATTTGAAAGTAAATTTTTGAGATAGATAACCAACCTTTTTTCTGACTAAGCTGTCTTAACAAGTAAATCATTTAATGAATAAAAAAGCAAAAAAAAGACAGTCACTTCGTCTCTTGAAGTGCTTCTAATTCTATGCTTAATATAAACCTTTAAATACCACAAAAATGAAAAAAATGACGCTTGCTTTATCTGTTGGAATTTTCATGCTTATTGGAAGTTTTTCCTGTACAAAAGAAAAGAAATGTGTTCAGGCTGATCCCATCGAAAACTGTATTTGTGCAGAGGTTTATCAACCTGTTTGTGGCTGTGATGGTATAACCTATAGCAATAGCTGTTCTGCTGAGTGTAACGGAATTCTTAGCTATTCAGAGGGGGAATGTAACTAACTAAAGACTGAAATTGAACCTAGTGGGTGTTTTACTGTTTTGTGTTAAAAGTAATAGTCCAATGTCTAAGATAACTTTAAAAGCAGGCGATAAAGCACCCAATTTTAGCGGTACTATCCAAACTGGTGAAAATGTTTCTTTATCTGATTATAAAGGGAAGAAACTGATCCTTTTTTTCTATCCAAAAGATAATACTCCAGGTTGTACAGCAGAAGCCTGCAACTTAAGAGACCATTATCAAGAATTAAAAGATAAAGGTTTTGAATTGTTAGGCGTAAGCCCTGACAGTGAAAAAAAACACCAAAACTTTATCAATAAATACGAATTACCATTTCCATTGTTGGCAGATACAGAGAAGGCAACCTTAAATGCTTATGGGGCATGGGGGCCGAAGTCTATGTATGGAAAATTATTTGACGGTGTTTATCGCTCTACCTTCGTGATTGATGAAGAAGGTGTAATTGAAAAGGTAATTGCTAAAGTTAAAACCAAAACGCACGCTGAACAGATCCTTGCGGAAATGGAAGCGTAAAAAATATTTATATACTCAGCAACAAGGGTAGGTCATGGCATTTGTCATGGCCTTTTTATATAATAGATTCTCCGTTCAAATTTGTGGTCAGTACATCACTCATATAATCGAAAAAAGGTCGGATGGTACGATAGCTATCTATAGTTTGATCAACAAAGTCTTTAGCAAGGACTTCTTGGTCTGAAAATTTGCGTAAAGCATAAAACTGCTTTTTACGAATCAGGTCAATATTAGGGTGTTCTTTGTCAAAGCCCTTTGGAGCTGTTTTCACTCCATTTCCAAGTAACTCGCCATAGGTAGCCACAAAAATTGGATCATTGATGATTTCTCTTATTGTATTGCCGTCAGCTTCAAACTCTTTGCGAATGCGGAACAAATCTTCTTTACTTGGACTATAAAAACCACCGCCAATAAAAGTCTCATTGGCTGGTTGTATGCTAAAGTAGTAGCCTCCGCGTCGCTCTGCTCCTGCTCTTCTGAAAAAACCGCCAAGATGACTTTTATAAGGGCTTTTATTTTTTGAGAAGCGGACATCTCTATAAATTCGGTATAACTTCGTTTTTTCAATGATATCATCTTGCATTAGGGCTGCTTTTACCACTTCCGTAAATACTTCTAGATTTTCTTTAGCCGCCAAATAACGATGTTTATTTTCTTCAAACCAAGGCCGATTATTATTCACTTGGATTTCTTTCAAAAATTGTAAAGTTTCTTTTTGGATCATCTTTTATTGTTTTGGCGTACTGTAATAGATACTAATAAAGATCATGGCCATTCTCATTTCAAAGCTAATATCCTCATCTAGTTCATCTGCAATGCTCCAAGCTCTGGGGTCACCTTCAAAATTGGTATAGACATCAAAAATGCCATTTCTATTATTATCTAATATCCATTCATCCGAAATGTTGCCAAATTTAGTCTTAAATCTAAGTGTCTTACGATTATCTGTAATGCGCCATTCTCTAAAGTTTCCTCTGAATAAGGTTCGCATCGTCACAATTTGTCCATTACCGCGTAGCTCCCATTCATTTTGGTCGCCTTTAAAACGTTGCTTAATCTGACCAAAAGAGTCCATCATGCGGTATTCCCATTCTGTCCAATCTCCTTGTGACAACCACCGTAATCGAAGAAATCCGTCATTATCCTCTTCTTCTTCAAACAGTGTCCATTCTATAAAGGAGTCTGACCAATTAGTTTCGAAGCCAACGATAAATTGTGCGTTTAGGCTTTCGCCCAAAAAAGTGAGTAGCAGTAAAAAAAGAAATTTTCGCATCGCTTTAGAAGATTAATGAAATAGAAATAGAGCGTTCTATCATCTTATAAAACGCTCTATTCAGGGAAAGATTTTTTGTATAACGTTAAGCGTTATTCCGAAAGTTATCGGATAAGCACACTTTGAACCATCCTAGTAACTATTATAACATTAACTATGGTACTAGAATGGTAAGTCATCATCTGCTTCTACAGCTGGTTCATCTGATGCCGATGGAAAGCTCATATTTCCTCCTTCTGCAGCTGGTGGACTGCTTTGGGCCGCTTCGGCTTTTTCAACACGCCATGCATTAAGGTTGGTGAAATATTTTCCATTCCATTCTCTTCCTCGAAGGTCAAAATGTACTTTGAGCATTTCGCCTTCCTCCATATTGTCGACTAAGGCACAACGGTCTTGTGTCAACTGAAATTTTACGAACTGAGGATAGTTTCCACTGCTCACTTCAATTACGAATTCTCTAGCTTGGAAACTAGCTGTTTTATTTTCTGTATCGAACTTCTTATGCAATTTTCCTTCTACTTCAAAAGACATGATTATTCTTTAATTTTTATATAAATTTCTATTTGCCAAAACTAACAAAATCAGCTTGGATAGCCTACTTGCTTACACGAAAAAACAAGACACCCTCCTACAAAGTCCCTAATACTGTGCATACACTACAAACTTTTCCTCAAAGTATTCTTCCTCAAAGAAATCCGAAAGTGGTTGCATATCGATATAATGTCCTTTAGGAAGCTCATTGATTTCATCTTTTAAGTTTCCCCCCTTTAAAGTGATTAAACCATTTGGGACAAGGTGTTGCTGTTTATTTTTGATGAGTCTAAAACTCCAATTAATCAGCTTATCCAAACTAGCTACTGCTCTGCAGATAACAAAGTCAAACTTAGGCCCTTTCAGTTCTTCCGCACGCATGTGCATAGCTTTTGCGTTCTTTAGATCTAGAGCTTGTATTATCTCTTGAACAACTGTAATCTTCTTTCTAGTTCCATCAATGAGAGTAAATGTTGTTTCTGGAAAAAGAATAGCCATTGGAATACCCGGTAGACCTCCACCCGTACCCAAATCTAGTATCTCTGCTTCAGGCAAAAACTGCACAAATCGAGCGATAGCCATCGAATGCAAAATGTGATTATCATATACATTATCGATATCCTTACGAGAAATCACATTGATTTTTTGATTCCATTCTTTATACAATTCACCAAGGTGCTGAAATTGATCAATTTGTCGCTCCGTTAATTCGGGGAAATAGTCTTTAATTAGTTCCATCTTATTGAATATATTCTGCAAGTGCATTCCAGACAGGATCATCTGGTAGTGGTGCTACAATCGTTTCATTTTTTTTAGAAATAGGATGTCTAAAATCGAGCTTCCAAGCATGTAAATGGATCGAACGGTCGCGATTACCTCTTCTGAATCCATACTTTACATCCCCCTTAATCGGACAGCCAATGGCTTGAAGTTGTGCCCTAATCTGATGGTGTCGACCTGTATGAAGGCTGATTTCTAAAAGGTGATAAGTAGTGCTACTACCAATAACACGATAAGTTAAAGAGGCCTTTTTAGCGTCTTTTTGTGGTTTATCGTAAGCATTGACTTTATTTTTTCGTGCATCCTTTTTGATGTAATGAACGATCGTATCTTCCTCCTTTTGTGGCTTATTTTTAACCGCAGCGAGATACGTTTTCTGAATGCTTCGATTTTGAAACTGCTCATTAATAGCTGCTACTGCTTTATTGGTTTTGCCAAAAAGCATCACCCCGCTAGCTGGACGATCTAGCCTATGAGTAACATACAAACTTTGTTTGGCATAAATCTCAGCGAGCTGCGCCAACGACTTATCTTCCGTTTGATCGTTTTGTGAGGGCAGACCTGCAGGTTTGTTAAAAGCAATAAATTGATTGTTTTTGTACAATACCCAATCTCCGATTTTTTGACCTTTCTGTTGTTCTTGCATTTAATCTACTTCTTCGTAATCAATAAACTCACCATCATCCTTTTGTTCCTGTGACTTGGCTTTATTCGTAATAGGTGGTTGTTCATCTGCTTTGTTTAAAGTTGGAGGGGCAATGTAGAATCGATATATAAAATATACAATCCCTCCTAGCACTAATATTTTAAGCATTCCTATGTTTTTTTACAAAGTTAAGAATCCATTAAAATATGTGCTACATTTTGCAAAAACTTCAATAGAAAGTATCTTTAAAATAGTTAATGGTATAGCATTTAGATAGTTAATGGTATAAAAACCAACAAGTCTCGAAAATTATCGGGATAACTAATAACTATTAATCAACAACCATTAACCCATAATAAGTTGGGTAGGAAATCTAAACACATGCATGGTAGAATAGGCTAACATGGATGCTGTGATGGATATTTTGGGCCCCTTTATTATCCTATCTCACTATCTCATATATACTATTTTATTAATTATGTGCTTTCCACTTAAGGCGTAGCTGTTAAGAGTGTCAGTTGTTGTTAATATTTTCTTACATTTGCAGTTCTAAAAAAGAGTGGTAAACTCAGGTCTGCTGTTTTTTATTTCATCACCAAATCTAGAAGTTTTATGGGATCAACAAAACGTTTACAGAAAGCAGCTGGTTGGCTGGTATTTGCCATTACGTTGATCGTTTATTATTTCTCTGCGGAGCGTACAGGTAGTTTGTGGGATTGTGGAGAGTTTATATTGGGAGCATACAAATTACAAGTGGTTCACCCACCAGGAGCTCCTTTATTTGTATTGGTAGGTCGTTTATTTACATGGATGGCAGAAATATTCTCCAGCGATCCAACGAGTATTGCCTTTGCTGTCAACTTAATGTCAAGTATCTGTACATCCTTTGCAGCTACATTTATTTGCTGGGTGACAATTATGCTTTCAAAAATTATGCTAGTGGGTCGCGAGGGCGAAATGGATCAAGGACAAACTATAGCTACCGCTGGAGCTGGTATTGTGGCAGGTTTATCTACTGCTTTTTGTACTTCCGTTTGGTTCTCAGCTGTCGAAGGTGAGGTATATGCGATGTCTACTTTCTTCACTACCATGACACTTTGGTCGATGATTAAGTGGTATTCATTGCCAGATAATGCGAAAGCGGATAGATGGTTGTTATTTACAGTCTACTCGGCAGGACTCTCTATTGGTGTTCACTTATTAAGTATCCTAACATTTCCTGCTTTAGCTCTGTTCTACTATTTCAAAAAGTATAAAGAACACACTTTCGTTGGAATGGGTATCGCCGCTGCTGCTGGTGTCGCCGCCATTGTTGCTATCCAAAACTTGGTCATTGTTGGTATTCCGACATTGTGGAGTGGGTTTGATCTATTCATGGTGAATTCCTTAGGTTTTGGTTTTCATACTGGTTTGATTCCTACTTTCTTGGTCATTGGAGCCATTGCTTTTTTTGGTTTGCGTTATGCAAAACAAAAAAAACTTCCACTGCTTCAGAATGTTATCGTTGGCTTTACATTAGTAATTATCGGATTTTCTACGATCGGTGTAGTTGTTATTCGTGCTAATGCAGCTCCTCCAGTAAATATGAATGCACCAACGGATGTAATGCGTTTATTGCCTTATATCAACCGTGAGCAATATGGTGAAAGAGCATTACTTCGAGGTCCACACTTTGAAGCTTCTCCAGAGCGTACAACTACTTCTGATCGTTATGGCCGTGTAGGTGATAGTTATGAAGTGGTTGATCACAAGATCGATGTTATTTATAGCGATAAAGATAAAATGGCTTTCCCCCGTGTAGGTGATAGCTCTCAAGGAAGACCAAGATTGTATAAAATGTGGTTAGGTTTAGATCCAAATAAACCACTCCCTGCTGGTCGTCCAAACTTTGCTGATAATATTAGCTTCCTAGTGCAATACCAATTAGGTTGGATGTACTGGCGCTATTTCATGTGGAACTTTTCTGGTCGTCAAAATGGCGAACAAGGATATTATTCATGGGATAAATCATCAGGAAACTGGATAACAGGTATTGGGTTTATTGATTCTATGCGCTTAGGTAATCAAAGTGAATTGACAGAAACGATGCTCAATGATCAAGGACGAAACGCATACTTTGCTATTCCTTTCATTTTTGGATTAATTGGTCTTTTCTTCCACTTCCGTGGATCGTATAATGAGGCGATGGGACTTTTGGCGCTATTTATCATTACGGGGATCGGTATCATTATCTATTCCAACCAGCCTCCAAATGAGCCTCGTGAACGGGACTACGTACTCGTCGGTTCCTTCTTTACTTATTCTATTTGGATAGGTATGGCAGTTGTCGCCCTATTCCAATTGCTACGCGATAAAATAGGACAAAGTGGCCCTGTTTCCGCAGCGATTGCGACTGCAATCATCTTAACTGCACCTGTTTTAATGGGGACCCAAAATTTTGACGATCATAGTCGAATAGATCATTCCGGTGCTAGAGATTATGCTGCTAATTTCTTAGAATCATGCGAACCAAATGCTATTATATTTACCTACGGTGATAATGATACTTATCCGCTTTGGTATGCGCAAGAAGTAGAAGGTATTCGTACTGATGTGCGGGTAGTGAATCTAAGTTTGATTGCAGTTGATTGGTATATCGATTTACTACGTAGAAAAGTAAATGATTCTGACCCAATCAAGATGACTGTTCCTAGAGAAGCCTATCGTGGTAAAAAACGTAATCAGGTATTCTTCTATGACGGCGGCCGTGGCCGAAATCCTGCTGTTTCTATTCAGCAATTCATGAAGTTTATTGGCGACTATAATCCATTACAAACAGGAACTGGTCGGGAGTTAGAAAGTCATTATCAATCAACGAATGTATACATCCCGGTAGATTACAATAAAGCGATTGAAAGTGGTGCCTTAACAAGCGCTGATACAAATTATGTACAGCGTATTCCTGTTAAAATTCCACAAGACTACATGACGAAGGATGAAATCGCCATTCTTGATATCATTGCTTCCAACCTTTGGGAACGCCCAGTTTACTTCGCAGTGACTTGTCGTCAAGAGAAATTATTTGGCCTACAAGATTATATGCAGCTAGAAGGATTGAGTTTGCGGATTACACCTGTCAAGAGTAAGAGTGATGATCTTTATGGTCTAGTAGGTAATGGTCGCGTAAATACAGAGGCAGTTTATAATAACGTAATGAATAAGTATAAATGGGGTGGCTTCGATGAACATGAACTATTTGTTGATCGTAGTTATGCACCATCTGTTCAATCACATCAATTAGCGATTCGTCGTACGGCATTTGAATTGATTCGGGAGGGTGAGCCTGAAAAGGCAGTGGAAATGATCGATAAATACTTCGAAGCATTCCCACACATGAACTTTGCTTATGACTATCGTGCATACACGATGATTGGAGTGTACTTACAAGCAGGACAATACGATAAAGCAAAACCACATCTTGAAATTTTGGCAGAAGAGATCAGAGATCGAATGGAGTTCTACACATCTTTGGACCCAGAGACTTTAAGTCTAAGTTACAATGATGAATATCGCTTCACCTCTCAAATTATGGAGAGTATGGTAGGTGATGCNNANCGNAGTAAAGATGATGAGTTTGTAAAACGTTTAGAGGAGTTGTTTAAACCATATCGNCAANCNNNAGNNG
>JAKVCU010000142.1:0-3322 GCA_022448955.1 Saprospiraceae bacterium | reverse complement strand
GNNNAATANTAATAATATGATAATCAAAACAATAGCTATCGGTTGCGACCATGCAGGTTTTCCTTATAAGCAACAAATTATCGATTTGCTTGAGCAAAAAGGAATTCAAGTTGTTAATTATGGCACAGATTCATTAGATTCTGTAGACTATCCTGACTTTGTGCACCCAGTTGCCAATGATGTTGAAAGCCAAAAAGCTGATTTGGGTATCGTACTTTGCGGAAGTGGAAATGGTGTGGCGATGACTGCCAATAAACATCAGGATATTCGAGCGGCATTGTGTTGGCAAAAAGATTTAGCTGCTTTGGCTCGTCAGCACAATAATGCAAATGTACTTGCACTACCTGTCCGATTCATTTCCGAAGAAGTTGCATTGGATTGTGTAAATGCATTTATTGAATCTGAGTTTGAAGGGGGGAGACATGCCCGAAGAGTTGGAAAAATTTCTTGTGCTTAGCTCTATTTAAGCACAAATACGAATAAATATTAGCGATTTTGATAAGGCGATTTACGAAAGTAGGTCGCCTTTTTTATTATCTGAATTATTGATTCTAAGCGAAGAATAGAAATAAAATAAACAGTATCCATCTTTATTATTGGAATAATTTCATATTTTATTTTTTACTACACACTTGGTATAAAATTGTTGAAATGATACGAATAAAATTCTGGATGATAGGACTTTTTTGCTGCTGTTCAATGTTTGCTTTTGCTCAATCAGGACACCAGTTATTGGATGATGCGATTCGCTTAAAAGTTGCGGAGAGTATTTCAGCAGGAGATCTAAATATATATCTAGATACCTTAGCATCCGAAGAGTTTGAAGGAAGGGAAACAGGTCAGCTAGGTCAGAAGAAAGCAGCTGCTTATATCGCCAATTTTTTCAAAGCAAATGGTTTGCTTACGCCAAATGGACAAGAAAACTATTTTCAAGAAATCAATTTTCTAGGTGAAAGATGGACCAAAATCCAACTGAAAACGGATGTGAAAACATATCGTCATCTCTGGGATTTTTACGCCTACCCAGGAACAAATGCTTCCGTAGAAATGACAGAGGTTAATGAGATTTTGTTTTTAGGATATGGCATTAAAGACGAAAAGTATAGTGACTACAAAGAGATCGACAGTTTGAGTGGAAAGACGATTTTAATTTTTGATGGCGAGCCCATGAGTTCAGATAGTATTTCTAGAATGACCGGTACGGATTCTCTGTCTATTTGGGCGACTGATTGGAGATTAAAACTGAAGGTAGCAAAAGAATATGGCGCTGATCAAGTATTAATCATAGATCGCAACTTTAAGAAAAATTTAGCGCAAGCGAGAAAAGAAATTTTGAACACCCGTTTGCGTATGCGCAAAGGAGAAAATCCTGCTGAGAACTATGCCAATAATATGTTCATAACTACGAATTTATTACGTGATATTGTTAATGATTCCATTATACTTCGAAAAATCATCAATGCTAGGGATCAGGTAAATGCAGGTGGAAAATTAGAGCCAGTAAATTTCACAACGAGCATCATTCTTAACCAACAAAAACGAACGAGAACAATTGCTAGTGAAAATGTATTAGGTATTGTGGAAGGAAGTGATCCGAATTTAAGAAAAGAAATGATCATTGTTTCAGGTCATTATGATCATCTTGGAAAAAGAGGGGATAATATCTACTTCGGGGCTAATGATAATGGCTCTGGAACATCTGCTGTATTAGAGATTACGCAAGCTATTGCGAAAGCAAAAGCAGAGGGAAATGGCCCAAGAAGAACCATTTTATTTATGTTGTTTGCTGGTGAAGAAAAAGGTTTGTTGGGCTCGAAGTACTATGTAACCTATCCATTGTATGATTTGAAAGATGCTGTTGCTAATGTGAATATTGATATGGTTGGACGAGTTGATGATATATATCAAGACAGTGTAGGTATGGAGCATATTTATGTAATTGGAGCAGATCGATTAAGCACTGAACTGCATGATATCAATGAGGAAATGAATAAAAACTACACGAAAATCAAGTTGGATTATCGTTACAATGAAGAAAGTGATCCAAATAGATATTACTATAGATCAGATCATTACAACTTTGCTGAACAAAATATCCCAATTATTTTTTATTTTAACGGTACGCATGAAGATTATCACAGAATAAGTGATACCGTGGATAAGATTGATTTTAATCGTTTGGAGAATGTGACTAAGTTAGCCTTCCATACGGTTTGGCAATTAGCAAATCAAGATCGTCGAATTGTGGTAGATAAAGTAGAGAAACAGGAAAAATAAAAAAGGTAGAACCCACTTGGGGTTCTACCTTATTGAAACTTTAGTAAGTTTGGAGAAGTTCTACCCCCCGTTGAACTAATCTAACTTACTACTAATAGGTCGCGAAGACCATAAAGCATCTTTATTTTCTAAACCACAGAGTGGTTTAACTTATCAAAGAGTAGTGGTTGCGGGCAACCACTTCATCTTTGATAAAGAACAAAGGGACGTTCCAATCAGCCTTACCCCCCAGTATTACTGATTGTTGATCCGCTTCATTTTTCGAATACTTGAATATCTGTAAGAAACTTACAAATATTCTTTAATTGCACGTAATATAAATATGGAGTTACGAACTAAATAGATAGTTCATTCATATTTGCCAAACTTGTAAAATGTAATTATGGTATGAAGGTAAGTCTAAATATATGTTATTTTCTCGTAGCTCTAGATACTTATTAAAGTATATGACTGCAATTTAATGTATTCTAATAATATATTCAATACCCACTATTGAAAAGAAATAATTTTTTTAATTCATATATAATGTTTTCCTTTTAATCAAATACCGTTCAGTGTTCTTGCTGAAAATAATTTTCTAGGTTTTCACTACATAAAATATTGGCTATAAAGTTTGATATTCTCAGTATACTGTAATTTGAGTTTGTTTGAATTTTTAACCAGCTGATTTTTGCTCAGCTTAAGACTTGTCGGAGCCTGAGTGCCTTAGCAATTAAGGCGAGTACGCAACATCGCAGTGCTGAGTAAAAAGACGCCTTCAAAATGCTAAGTAATTCAGATTACGGGGTACTCTGTATTTGTTGTTTTAAGTTTTGATTACATCCCTAACTGCTTATAAGTTATCCCTCTGATTTGCAGTTTTGTATTTAAGTAGTTTGCCCGAAACATTTCCTGCTTAACGACTGGAATTGGTACAATAAAATTCAGCCATGGGTAAACAGGTTTTAACGCCCCTTTCAAAAATCATACGTAACTTTTCTATCGTTAGTTACTTACTATTTTTGAGCTGACGCCGTGCCTGCCGGGTGGCAGGAATTTATTATAC
>JAKVCU010000141.1 GCA_022448955.1 Saprospiraceae bacterium | reverse complement strand
GCGTTGATTACCCAGCTAACAATACTAATGTAATTGCTGTTGGAGCATTTGCTAACACAGGTGTGCGTTCTGCTTATTCCAATTATGGTTCGGCACTAGATATTATGGCACCTTCTAATAATGTTGGCGGTCCTGGTGCAGGTGTGAGAACAACAGACCGTATGGGTGGCCCTGGATACACTAGCAGCAACTATACTTCCTCCTTTGGTGGTACATCTTCTGCTTGTCCTGTAGTAGCAGGGGTAGCGACACTTTTGTTGGGTTATAATGCAAATCTAACTTCCACAGAAGTTAAAAACATACTTTACACTACTGCTATCGATATGGGATCACCTGGATTTGATAATGAATATGCAAACGGTCGTGTAAATGCACTAGGAGCCCTAATAGCAGCAGGTGGAGGTGACCCTAGCTGTACAGATGGCGTTCAAAATGGAGATGAAACAGGCGTAGACTGTGGTGGCCCAGATTGCCCAGCTTGCCCTACTTGTAACGATGGTATCCAAAATGGAAATGAAACAGGCATAGACTGTGGTGGCTCTGATTGTCCCGCTTGTCCTTGCGACAATAACTTGACTCTTACTATCGTATTAGATAACTATCCAGAAGAAACTTCATGGGATATACGCAACGCGAGTAACACCGTCTTGGCATCTGGATCATATAGTACTTCCAACCCTGATGGTTCAACAGTTATTGAAAATATCTGCCTTCCTGATGGGTGTTATGACTTTACCATTTACGATTCTTATGGAGATGGAATTTGCTGTAGTTATGGTCAAGGATCTTATACCTTAACCAATGATGCAGATGGTAGCACTTTGGCATCAGGTGGCGCCTTTGGGTCATCAGAAACAACAAACTTCTGTGTAACATCAGATACTGGACCAACTTGTGATGATGGCCTCCAAAATGGAGACGAAACAGGTGTAGACTGTGGCGGACCAGATTGCCCAGCTTGCCCATCTTGTGATACTCCTGGCGGCCTCGCTGCATCACCAGATGCGACTGAAGCTACACTTTCGTGGAATGCTGTAAGTGGCGCAACAGATTATAATATCAGAGCTCGAGAAGTAGGAACCGCAACTTGGACCAGTGGCAGTAACCTTGGTATACCAGTCAATTATACTGGCTTGACAGCTTGCACAGACTATGAATTCCAAGTCCAAACTAACTGTTCTAATGGCTTAACTAGTGCATGGAGTGCTTCCACTGTATTCACAACAACAGGATGTACAGGATGTACTTATGTAACCGTTGACAATAACAATTTTGAAAGTGGATGGGGCATCTGGAATGACGGTGGTTCTGATTGTCGTAGAAATGCTAATGATGCTAGCTATGCATTAGGCACCTATTGTGTTCGCTTGCGCGACAATACATCAACTTCCACCATGACAACAGATAACATTAACCTTTCCACATATAGCGAGTTGACCGTTGATTTCTCTTATTACCCTCGTAGTATGGATAATAGTAATGAAGACTTTTGGCTACAGGTATCTACCGATGGTGGTTCTACTTACACAACAGTTGAAGAATGGAATAGAAACGACGAATTCCAAAATAATCAACGTTATTTTGATTCCGTAATCATTCCTGGTCCATTTACATCCAATACACGTTTACGTTTCCGCTGCGATGCCTCAGGAAATAGCGATTGGGTGTATATCGATGAAGTTGTTATTACTGGTTGTACATCCGCAGCACCAACAAACAACAATATTAATCAACCAAATACAGATCAAACAAACATGGTTGAAAATAATGTTATTGAAGCTAAGGAACCAATTACAAACGTAAACTTATTCCCGAATCCAACGAATGGTTTGTTGACTGTGAAATTCTCAATTGCAAATGAAATGAACATTCGTATGGCAATCTCTGATCTTTCAGGGAAAGTTCTTCAAACTCGCCAGTTGAGCTTGGATAGTGGATTACAAGAAATACAGGTCGATGCAAGTCGATTTAATGGAGGAATTTACTTAATGCATATTATTAGTGAAGAAGGAACAATTTCAAAGAAATTCGTGGTAATAGAATAATAAAAAGTATAGTTAGATCAACTTGAGGTTGTCCTTTGGGCAACCTCTTTTTTTTGGGAAAAAGTGGTCGGAAAATCTATTGAAGGGTTACAGATTTCCCAACCAAGATCGGAATTGGAACAGCCTTTTTAGTTAAATTGCTTAATTAACATGGCAATTCTTAAGTAGCGTCTGGTATTAAAATAATACCTCGTTTCATAAACAGTTGTTACTGAGCGAATCACCTTTGTAGCACATAGGGATTCCAACTGCTCATCCAACGTACTGCTTTCTAAACCAGTATGGACAGTTAAGTCCAAAAATGACGCAGATCGATTCTGTTTTAAATACTCAAGGATAGGAATGCTAAGTTCATCACTCAAAGCGTCTAGGACAACTAAGGCCCTACCGAGCTTTGGCAGACTCGTCCTTGTAATAGTGTTCCATGCATTCATACTTCAAAATTTTATTTCCCAAGATTCTCAAATATATTGTTTTAATATAATAAAACAAATAAATATAAATAAAAAACATTTAACTCAATCGAACCTAAACAATTTTAAACCATTAAAATATACTTTAAAATAAATAGCATGTGTTCACTTTGGGAAAGGATTCATCCTCTTTTTAAAAGAATGACGGGGCTATTCGAGGATAAAACATTGTATTTCTACTGTGTCATACTATTTATACGGAAGAAAAATAAAAAAGTGTCAGTTTTTCGATTTTTTTTAAAAAAATTCTTGATTGCTTTTTTCCAATACCTTCTGAGGTCTACTTTCCATCTGTCAATGACTTTCCGTAATTTTATCATCATGAAATGATCTTAGCGCTTGTTAAGAATTTATTAATGACTTTAACATTCGTCAACCTATATGATGTAAAAATATCATCATCAAAAAATAAAAAATTATGCCCATCAGGATGGAACAAGATCCTCAGGAATCCAGAGGAAATCAGAATCAAAATAGAAATAAGCAAGGAGGAGGAAATGCACTCATGAAGTTTTTACCCCTTATCCTTATGTTTATCCTAAAACGTCCCAAACTCATCCTACCGCTGCTCCTTGTTGGAGGTATCTGGTACTTCTTCTTCGGCGGCCAAGATATGCTCTCCAGAACAATCAGCAATGCCGGATATGAAGATAATACAGAACAAAATGACGCTTATACCTTCGGAGCCTCACTAAGCGAAGAGGAGTATGACAAGGCGCAAGTCTTTGAACCCCTTTCTTATGGATTTGGTCAAAATAGTCTTCCTAAAAGAGTTTCTCTTGAGCAATATGTACCCAAAAGACTACACCAAGGACGTCAAGGTTCTTGTGTTGGATGGGCAAGTGCTTATGCAGGTCGAACTATACTTGAAGCGCGTGCCACTGGTCGCAATCCTGACGATGTTGCATTTAGCCCTTCTTATTTATACAATCAAATCCATTTAAGCAATTGCCAAGGTGCCTACATGCGCAATGCCATGGAGACCATGAAAAAAAATGGATCATTGCCTTTTAATGAATTCCGTTATGATGATAGAACTTGTTCTAACTATCCAAACGCAACGGATATCAATCAAGGAAAGCGTCATACCATTAAAGGCTATAATCGACTTAGCTTGGGTAGTAGCAATTATAAAACAGATCTGACTGCAATTAAACAAAACATCGCCCAAGGCGCCCCTGTAGTTATTGGAATGATGGTAGGAGGAACGTTTATGAATGATATGATCAGAAAAAAAGTTTGGAGGCCTACTCAAAGAGATTATTCACAAAGAGGATTTAGTGGACATGCCATGTGTGTCATCGGCTACAATGATGACTATAACGGAGGCGCTTTCCAAATCATGAATAGCTGGGGACAAGACTGGGGGAATAATGGCATTTTTTGGGTAAATTACCGCGACTTTGACCACTTCACCAGAGAAGCTTATGGCCTTTACCCAATGGGCTCTGGTAAAAAGTTTGATGATACTAAACTGAGCATTCAATTCGGACTTTTTGATACACAAACCAAGCAAAATATTGCGCTAAGCAAATCAGGAGACCTTACCTTCAAAACTGCTCGTCCAATTGATAAAGGTGATAAGTTCAAAATCTTGGTAGAAAACTCAATAGAATGCTATATCTATGTGTTTGGGCAAGAAACTGATGGATCAAGCTATGTGCTATTCCCTTACACTAACAAACATTCGCCCTACTGCGGAATTACCGGTACACGCCTATTCCCAAGAGATTATAGTATGAAAGCAGATGATATTGGAAATAAAGATTACATTGCAGTTGTCGTTTCTAAAAAGGAACTGAATTATGATCGCTTAAATAGCGCAATGTCTAATAGCAGAAAATCTTCTTATGCGGAAAAGCTAAAAGAAGTTCTGGGAAACGAACGAATTACAAATGTTAGCTTTAAACAAGGTAGCACAGTAGCATTTGATGCAAATGCAAAAGATAAAAATATCGTTGGTATGGTTATCGAAATCAATAAGAAATAGAAATATACTGAAGCCCCACCTGCTAAAAGTAGGTGGGGCTTCAGTATATCAATATCTAGCACTATAGATTAGTCCAACTGAAAAAAGACTAGTGTTTGTTTTGTGCCTTTAGACGATTCTTTTTATCAGAATGTCAATCCAACATTTAGTGTAAGGACGTTGTTTTTGCCTTCTGCCTCTTTGAAAAAATCATTTAAGCCTATTTCATAACCTACATGAGCAGTTAGAAATAAGATATCTATCCCAACACCAACATTTGCGCCAAGCGTGAAAGCATTTAAATCATCTTTTGTTAAATCAAAATTTGGTCGTTCTTTGACACCTGTTACAAAAGTCGGTGTTACACCTCCAAGCAGGTGTAAACCAAGAAGTCCACCATCACCAGTTAAGTTAAATCCAACATTAACAGGCATCTTTACTTGTTGTATTGTGGTTCGCTCACTTAAGTTTAACTCCGTATCTTGATTAATGTCTTTCATCAAATCTGCCGAAAAGCTATAGTAATGTAATCCGGGTTGTAAGAAAATCATTCGATCTCCTCCCAAGCGTACGTCAACGCCTGCATTCCAGCCTACACGAGCTTCTGTTCTAATATCTTGTAATTTGGTATCCAAAGCAGAAATATTAACCCCTACTTTTGGGCTAACTGCTACTTGAGCCATCATTGCTGTTGCAAATAATACAAATGCAAAACTTAAATAGATTCTGATAGATTGTTTCATTTTCGATTGTTTTCGGGTATGAAGTATAAATAGTGTAATAGGATGGTTAAACTTCATACTTTGGTTTAAAAAATTTGGGTAATTATTATTCATTCATATAAGTTGTATGTGTTTCTTTCCGCTATAAAACGGCCCAGAAATATTAAATGATATGAAGAAAAACTAAAACTTTCGTTAAAATTACCTTTTATTACATCATACCTCTATCTATAATTATGTTACCAATGCTGCAAGAAAAAATTAAACGCCCAACCCTCTTACTTGATAAAAATAAGTGCCTAAACAATATTGAGTTGATGCTGAATAAGGCCATCAAAAATAATATTCAACTACGCCCGCACTTCAAAACGCACCAGTCACATACCATTGGTCGGTGGTTTAGAAATTATGGCATACAAAAAATTACAGTCTCTTCTGTCCGAATGGCAACCTACTTTGCAGCAGACAATTGGAAGGATATTACCATTGCTTTTCCGCACAACATACACGAATCAGATCAAGTTGCTCAACTCGCACAAAAAATCCAATTAAATATAGTAGTAGAGAACCTAGAAAGTCTCCAAGCTATTATTCCATTATTAAAATCTAAAATTCATGTCTTTATTAAAGGCGATACAGGCTATAATAGGACAGGCTTAAGCATTGAAAAAAAAGGAACGATTGATACTCTGCTAGACTATATTGACTCCAATGAGCATCTAGTATTTGAAGGCTTTCTTATTCATGCAGGGCATACCTATCAATCTACTAGTCAGGAATCCATCCAAAAAATTCATCAAGAAAGTTTGCAAAAAATTCAATCTTTTCGAGCTGCTTATTCAGCAAGATATCCTCAATTGACCATCTCTTACGGAGACACCCCCTCCTGCTCTGTTGTGAATAATTTTGATGGGATAGATGAAATTCGACCAGGTAACTTTGTATTTTACGACTTATCTCAATGGCGAATTTCAAGCTGCTCACTTGATCAGATTGCGCTTGCCATGGCTTGCCCAGTTGTAGCAAAACACCCTGATAGAAACGAGGTGATTATATACGGTGGTGGCGTACACTTTTCTAAAGATCGTTCAACACACCATAATGGCCAGACTTATTTTGGGCTTGTCGCCAAAAATACAGAGAAGGGCTGGAGTACCAGCCCTAAAGCAGCTTACGCCAAATCACTCTCCCAAGAGCATGGGGTAATCAAAGGAAGTACAGAATGGTTATCAACAGTTCATATTGGAGATATCCTGATTATAGTCCCTATTCATTCTTGTATGACGGCTGACCTCATGAAAGAATATCTCACCACAGAAGGTATCTGGATCAGAGATATGATGCGTTTATCCCAATAATTTCACACTAATCATCTGTAATAGATACTTAAAAGCATACATTAGATACCTTCCTTGGCTAGATCTGAACAACTCTTCAAATAAGGGCTTCTTATGTGCGAACATATGTATTACACCAGTGAAGTTTGTAGCTAAAAACTCAAAATTCCTTTCTTAATAAGTAGTTTGCCCGAAATCGTGCCTGCTGGCAGGCCGGAATTGGTATAATAAATTATTTTAGTAAACTAAAAATGGGTTGATATGATTTCTTTCCGCCTGCTTATCTATTAATATTTACACTTGGTATAGTTTTTATATTTGATGCTCAACATCACAGATGTTTTAATTATATTCAGTAGTCAAGTAATCTATTATTTAACTTAACGATTATGAAAAGTCACCTAACTTATTTATTTTTTCTATTATTTTTCTTATCTAATCATATTACTTGGGCTCAAAACGATCCTATATTTAGCCCTGATGATATTGATATTCCATACAAAAAGTACGTTCTCAGTAATGGCTTACGCCTGATTGTGCACGAAGATCATAAAGCACCAATTGTAGCAGTCAACGTATGGTATCATGTAGGTTCTAAGAATGAGAAAGTAGGAAAAAGTGGTTTCGCACACTTATTTGAGCACCTAATGTTTAACGGAAGTGAAAACTTCAATGATGATTACTTCCAAGCATTAGAAAGAATTGGTGGAACTGATTTGAATGGTACAACTAATACTGATCGGACCAATTACTTTCAGAATGTACCGCTTGCCGCACTTGACCAAGTACTTTGGCTAGAGTCTGATCGCATGGGGCACCTTCTAGGAGCTATTGATCAAGCAAAACTAGATGAACAGAGAGGGGTAGTCCAAAACGAAAAACGCCAAGGCGAAAATCAACCTTATGGACTACAATGGGAACTCATGCAAAAAGCTATGTTTCCAAAAGGACATCCTTACTCTTGGACAACCATCGGAGAAATGGAAGACTTAAATGCGGCTTCTTTGGAAGACGTACATGAATGGTTCAAATCCTACTATGGAGCTGCAAATGCGGTTATTGCTGTAGCAGGAGACGTAAAGCCCGAAGCTGTTTATGAAAAAGTACAAAAATATTTTGGCGATATCGCTCCTGGCCCCACCTTGGTGCGTCCAGAAGTAAATATCCCAGTAAGGACGCGAGATACTCGGCAAAGCTTCCAAGATCGTGTTCCTGAATCAAGAGTAGTAATGGCATGGAATACCCCAGAATGGGGTACAGAGGAAGATGCTTACCTCAACCTTGCTGCGAATATACTTTCCAGCGGAAAAACTTCTCGTCTTTACAAAAAATTGATCTATCAAGACCAAACTGCTAGTAGCGCTGCAGCTTTTACTTGGACGAAAGAAATTGCTGGTAATTTCATTATTCAGGCAAACGTTAAGCCCGGTGTAGAGATAGATGTAGTAGAAAATACAATAAATGAGATTCTTGAAGAATTCCTGAAAAATGGTCCTAATGAACAAGAGCTAAATAGAGTAAAGGCAGAGTACTTCTCAGGTTTTATCAAAGGGATTGAACGAATTGGAGGATTTGGAGGTAAATCAGATATTTTGGCACAAAATGAAGTCTATGGTAAATCTCCAGATTTCTATAAAGAGACTTTAGATATCATTGCCAAAGCTACACCAGCTGATATTCAAAAAGTAGCTAATAGATGGTTAAGTCAGGGTCGCCATACCTTAATATGTACACCTTTCCCTGATTATGCCGCCGCTACTTCTTCTCTAGACCGTTCGCAGGGTCCCCCTCCATTAGGAGAACCAGCTGCCGCTAAATTTCCGGATTTACAGCGTACAAGGCTCTCCAATGGACTCGAAGTCATATTAGCAAAACGCGAAGGTGTCCCTACCATTGTTATGGATATGATGTTCGATGCTGGTTATGCAGCAGATAAAGCTGAAAAAGCAGGTACTGCTTCCTTAGCTATGAACATGATAGATGAGGGTACCCAGTCACGCAATGCCCTACAAATTAACGAAGAGTTACAAATGCTAGGCGCTTCTCTTTTTTCTTCTGCAGATTTGGACGCCTCTTACATCAGCATGAATACGCTCAAACCAAGCCTAGATGCTAGTTTAGATCTATTTGCAGATGTGGTGATGAACCCTTCTTTCCCACAAAGTGATTTTGACCGTTTAAAAAATCAAAGAATGGTGCAAATCCAACGTGAAAAATCTACACCTATACAAATGGCGCTGCGTGTTTTTCCTAAATACTTTTACGGAGAGGACCACGCCTACAGTATGCCATTTACTGGCTCTGGCCACGAAGCTACTGTACAAGCGATGACTCGAGAAGATGTAATGCAATACTACACTGATTGGATCAAGCCCAATAACGCTACTCTAATTGTCGTTGGTGATGTAGAAATGGCAGCGTTAAAGGCAAAACTAGAAAGTCGTTTCAAAGGATGGGAAAAAGGCAAGACTCCCAAGAAAAATATCGCTCGCGTTACCAAAAAATCAACAGGTACATTATATCTAATGGATCGTCCTGAATCACAACAGTCTGTCATCTTTGGTGGCTACCTTGTTGATCCATACGGAAAGGTTTCTGAAATCGCGCGGGAATCAATGATTAATATTCTTGGTGGTGATTTTACATCTCGGCTAAATATGAATCTTCGAGAAGATAAGCACTGGGCTTATGGCGCTGGTACTTTCTTACCAAGTGCCAAAGGGCAACGTCCCATGATCGCTTATGCGCCAGTACAAACGGACAAAACAAAGGAGTCCATCCAAGAAATCATCAAAGAATTTGAGATGTTCGTTGATAATAAGCCTATTACACAAGAAGAGTTTGATAAGGTAACTAAGAATACTGTACTTCAGCTACCTGGACAATGGGAAACGAACAATGCCGTAAGTAACTCCTTAAACGAATTAGTAAAGTACAAGCTTGATGACAATTACTTCCAAACGTATGATAAGCAAGTACGTGGTATGGACCTAAGTGATGTTCGTCAATTAGCAAAAAAATTAGTTCGCCCAGATGATCTTCAATTCTTCGTCGTTGGTGATAAAGCAAAAGTACTGCCAGGCTTGAAAGAACTCGGCTTCGAAAATATCATCGTCTTAGATGCAGATGGCAATCCTGTAAAAGCAGATGGTAAGGCGAAGCCTTAATCTATAAACTAAATAATTGAATGGCCTTGCCATTCAATTATTTAGCCTATCTGTCATGATAAATCCACTTCCATATACATTTTTGATCTGAATATGCTCATCTTTAGAAAGGTATTTGCGCAAGCGCGAAATAAATACGTCCATTGATCTACGAGTAAAATAATCATTATTATTCCACAATGACTTTAATACTTTCTGGCGAGGCAATAAGCGGCCTTTATATTCGCAAAGCAGTTTCAACAGCTTTGCTTCTTTTTCTGTTAGCATTTTAACTTCATCCTCTAGAAAGAGTTTTTGATTGGCAAAATCAAACCGATAACATCCCACTTCATAAGTTAAATCCGCTGTTTCCTTCATACTATGGCTTCTCCTTAAAACAGCCTTGATTCTTGCCACTAATTCCTCTTCATTAACAGGCTTAACGATATAATCATCTGCCCCTATATTAAACCCTTTCAATACATCCACTTTTAAGGCCTTTGCCGTTAGGAAAATAATGGGCATATCCATACTTATGGTCTTAATTTCCTTAGCCAATTCAAAGCCATCCATTTCAGGCATCATAACATCTAAAATACAGAGATCAAAAGGAGATTTTTGGAATCGTCTTAAACCTTGAGTCCCATCGATCGCTAAATCAACGTCAAAGCCCTTCATTTCCAAATACTCTTTCAAGATGTACCCCAGCGTCTCATTATCTTCAACTAACAGAATTTTTTCGTTCATTTGATTCATTTCAGCTATCTAATAAATGGGTAATTCAATAGTGAAAGTACTCCCCTCTCCTATTTTACTTTTCACTGTAATTTGACCTTTATGTGCTTCTACCACTTGCTTTACATAATTCAATCCCAAACCAAAGCCTTTCACCCGATGTAAATCTCCAGTGGAAACTCTATAAAATTTATCAAAAATTTGTTTTTGATCGTCAGTACTTATACCGATACCATTGTCTTTGACTTCAATAAAATATCTTTGCTCCTCCACTCTAGTATTAATTTCAATGATGGGTATTTTATCATTGTATTTCAATGCATTTTCTAGAAGATTATTGAGCATATTTTGAAAATGGGATTGATCTATGTGCAAATCAGTAACTATCGATTCTGATGCTATTCGAAGCCTTCCCTTTTTATCCTCCAGCTTAGGCTGAAATTGTGATAAAACTTCCTGCAGAAGAGCATGAATCTTTGCTGGACGAAGTTCTAAGTTAAACTTCCCACTTTCCAAAGAAGCCAATTCCAACACCATATCTATATGCCCTTTCAGTTGCTTATTTTCCTTTTCAATGAGCTGTAAATATTCTTCTATCTTTTTCTTATTGCCATCAGCAATACCTTTTCTAACTAGCTTTAGCAAAAGCGAAATAGAGAATACTGGCGTTTTTAGTTCATGAGTCAGATTATTGATAAAATCATTTTTTACTCGATCCAATTTTTTTTGTTGTTTCAACATTCTAAATAACCAAGCCATGCAAGCAATCAAAACTAACATGAATAATAAAGATGGAATGATCACTCTAGCTAGACGTTGGAGCAAAAATGCAAACCAATCCACTACCCACACATGCATGTAAGGTAGGCATCGACAGTCGCTAATCAGCTGCTTACCTCCAAGTAATTTATAAGGTGCTTCATCCTCGAGGGAGATACTTCCCTTCTCAACTATCGTACTCAAGGTAAATCCATCAATCAGTGCAAACTCAAATTCTACAATCAGTTTTCTCGCTCTCAATTCTTCCCAGACAATGTCTTCTATCGTGTCTCTAAGCGTTTCCTGTACCTCTTCCTCTAAACCTGCAAGCACCTTTTCTTCTCCTCGATGTTTAAGACTAATCTGCTTTCGCAAAATAGCAGAGGTATCAATGCGCTCTTTTATATCCTCCATGACCCCTTTCATGGTGCGATCCAAACGTCCTTTCTCAAGCAATATACCCACCTTTAACAGGTCATATTGTACCCATATCAAGCCTACTAAAGCTCCTCCTGCCAATATGATGATCATCCAATTTCTCACAAACTATCCGTTTTCGTTTTATTCCCTCTTCGCATCTTTTATACAATTAACGATAAATTATCAATTCGCGCTATCCCCTTTAGTTTTCCTTACAAAAATTAACCTTTCGTTGACAGTTTATGGCCTTTTGTTGGGTCTTTCAAGAGAAGCTTTCCTATACTTTTGTAGTGATAATATTCCTTTGAGGTAAGTCGACTTACCAAACGATTGTTTACATATTTGGTTAATAATGGGCTTATAAGTTAATTATAAGCTCATTTTTTCAGAGAACTAAAACAGTATATTTAATGAAGAACCACTTGACACTAAGCATCTTGATGCTTGCTGCATTTGCAATGCCCGCCCAAACTGCTCCTAAACATGAGATTGGAGTTGTCTTCTCCAGTCTTAGCCAATTTGGCATTTCCTACAAAAAACATACAAAAAGTCAGCGGTATTGGCATTTCGGCGCAGCTGCCCTTCTCGGCCAATCTGATAGTGAAAACTTCGATTAAAGCATTTGGCAATTTGGTACGAATGTTCATTTAGAATCTAGGAAAGGCTTGACAGAAGAATTTCAATTTATCCATGGTCCAGGTATTTTCTTTAATGCTTCTTTAGCTTTCCAAAATTCGCTGAATGAATACATTTTCTCTATTTCGCCCAACTACGGTCTCGGCTTTCGCCTAAAACTGTCTAATGAAATTGCATTTACAGCCGCTGTTTATCCAAGTATGAATGTAGAATACAGAAGAACAGTAAGTGATCTCCATCCAACAGAAGATCTTTTGAGATATCGACTTCATTTCAGTTCGTCTTCTGCATAGATTGGCATTTTTTACAACTTCTATTAGAAATTACGTCTATCTTCAAATATCGATTTGCTGGGGAGGAAAACCCTCCCCAGTATTAACTCCATGTAAAGAAGTATTATATTTTTTTGATTTTGTGTGAATTCTGCTAAAAAGCTGTAAATCAATTTTCTATTTTGTTGTGCATTTTAAATTATTTAGTGTACTTTTGACACTAAGTAATAGAATTTGATAGTTTATTCTTCTATCTAACCAAATTATGCTTCAAAATGAGAAACCGAGTTTTCATTGAAAATGTCCAACCGGAGCTAGACAACGGCCGTTATTTCATTAAAAGAGTATTAGGAGAAACAGTGCATGTTAGTGCTGATGTTTTTAGTGACGGCCATGATGCCATAAGAGCTTCCCTATTTTACAAACATGAAGACGATAAGGAGTGGACCGAAGTCTTCATGCAAGATCATGTCAACGACTATTGGACTGCAAGTTTTCGAGTAGAAAAACGAGGTTTCTATGAGTACAAAGTAGAAGCTTGGGTAGATCGTTTATCAAATTGGTATCAAGGGTTTAAAAAGAAAAATGATGCTGGCCAAGACATGAGCACTGAGCTCAAGATAGGCGTAGATTTACTTAAAGAAATAAAGAAAGATTATAAAAATAACTCCAAAATCAAGGCCTTTCTTGGTGTTATTGATATGCTTGAAAAAGAGGGTGCTCAAGGCGCTGCCAATCAATTCGTTCTTACTCAAGAATTCGAACAAGTAGTAGCTAATTACCCCATGAAACGGTTCAATACCGTATACGAAAATAATCTTCGAGTGCGTGTAGGCCGTCACAAAGAGTTGTATAGCACTTGGTATGAATTATTCCCTCGTTCGGCTGCTAATAAAGCGGGTGTGCATGGTACGTTCAAGGATGTAGAAAAATTACTCCCGAGAGTAGCAGAAATGGGTTTTGATGTGCTTTATATGCCTCCTATTCACCCTGTTGGAAAGGTCAATAGAAAAGGAAAAAATAACGCAGTAAGTGCTCAGGAAGGCGAGCCTGGTTCTCCATGGGCCATTGGTAGTGATGAAGGAGGGCATAAAGCAGTTCATTCAGAATTGGGAACTTTAAAAGACTATAAAAACCTCATCAAAGAAGCTAATAAATTAGGTATTGAAATTGCTTTAGATTTAGCTTTCCAATGTGCACCTGATCACCCTTATATCAAGGAGCATCCAGAATGGTTTATTTGGCGTCCAGATGGTACCATCATGTATGCTGAAAATCCACCAAAGAAATACCAAGACATCGTTCCACTGAATTTTGAAAGCGATGATTGGCAAGCACTGTGGGAAGAATTAAAATCAGTAATTCTTTTCTGGGTAGAAGCTGGTGTTCACATTTTCAGAGTAGATAATCCACATACTAAGCCTTTCCGTTTCTGGGAATGGGCCATTGCTGAAACACATAAAGTAAATCCTGATGTCATCTTCTTATCTGAGGCATTCTCTCGTCCAAAGATTATGGCTGGTTTAGCGAAAGCTGGATTCACACAATCCTATAGTTACTTTACTTGGCGTAATACTAGATCAGAAATGGAAGCTTATTTAACAGAGTTGACTCAAACAAATTCTAGAGAATACTTCCGTCCGAATTTCTGGCCAAATACTCCTGATATTCTACCTTATGAATTAATGGGAGCTGGTGAAAATCAATTCATCAAACGTCTTATCCTAGCAGCTACCCTTTCTTCAAGCTATGGTATGTACGGCCCTGCTTATGAATTTATGGAAAATACCGGTAATACCAACGGCAAAGAAGAATACCATAACTCTGAAAAATACGAGACGAGATACTACGATTGGAACAAACGCAATAAAATTACAGATGTCATTACGAAGATCAACAAAATTCGTAAAGAAAACCCCGCGCTCCAATCGACTTGGAATATCAACTTTACTCGCTCCGGTAATGAACAGATTATCAGTTATATTAAAGCAACTGAAGATCTAAATAATATCATTTGGTGCATCATCAACTTCGATCCAAATGAAACTCAATATGGAAATGTAGAAGTTCCTAAGTGGGTACTTAATATCGAAGGCCCTGTAAAACTCCGATTAACCGATTTACTAACAAATGAGGTTTACTACTGGAAAAAAGAAGTAAACTTTGTCAAGCTAGACCCAAGTATCTACCCTGGTCATATCTTCAAAGTAGAGGTATTAACAGAAACGATTCATCAGGGGTAGGTTTGGCAAAAGCCTATTTACTTTCAAGGGCTCTACTTTTTGGGTCTGTTTGCTGTTGCAGTATTCTTGTGAATAAGAATGCTGCAATAGCAACGTCAAACCCTAGACAAACTGGAGGATACCATTCAGGAACATAAGGATAGATTCCTGCAGGATGAATGATTAGATCCCAAAGAACATGCAGTAACCAGCCAAAAGCTAAGAAGTAAGGAGAAGATTTTTGCGAAAGCACAATAAAAAAGCTGTATATAAAAACGCCCATCAATTCCTTCGGTAAATCAGTCCACGCACCATCAAGCATTACAAATCCGACATAAATTAATGCCGCTACCAATAAGCCAATCTGCCAAAGTTTCATCGTAGAATGAAAAGTAAGTTTCCTATAATAATACCAGATCGCTACTGCCGCTAAGGCTCCTACCATTACTTCAGGAATCATCTTTATGCTCTTTATTTTGAAGATATAATTGCCAAGCATTGTATCCATTTTGAGCGAGGATGTAAAACATAGGACCTAATGCGACCACTGGGTTCAGAAATGTCAAAGACACCCATATTGCAAACATTGTGTTTTTTCGCCCCAGCGAAAGACTATTAGCCAATCCCCACTCCTTTTTACCAATGTGTTGGCCCAGCGTAAAATTAAGTAGTGCCAAAGAAATGATACTTATAAAAATCAGTATAATCATTTCAAAATTTGTATCCTGATTAGCCCGAATAAACATAGAAGCCTTTGAAGCTGCTACATACAAATTCAGTAGAAAAAGATAGAAACTCAGCTGCTTATAACTTAAAATAATAGGATATTGCTTTGGCATACGCCACCGAACGAATAAGCTAATAATTAAGGGCACAAAAATGACAATCCCTATAGGCATTAGCATATCGATGAAATTAATTTTTGTTTCTACTTGGATAAGAGTGGAAAGTAAAAAGGGCAAAGTAAGAGCGATAATAGGACTGGTGATTAATACAGAGGCAGTGACAGATTCTACCCTAGTTCTTAGAAAATCTGCAAATACAGGTGCTCCTGCCGCAGTTGGAGCAATGCCCACAATAAAAACACACTGGGCAACGAGTCCATTAAATGGGCGAATCGCGAGGTATAAAATAACTGGAATCAAAAGGTTAAGTACCAGTACAATAAAATGATCCTTTCGAACTACCTCCCTATTGTAATCCATGCCCAAAAATGCAAAAAATAACATCAGCATGAGACTAGGACGAATCACCCAAGTATAGGTTTCGCCATAAGGAAAAACAACTCCAATGATAATAACCAGAAAGATGAGTAATGCTTGCAACTATAAACTTTTTAGCAATGATACCAAAATGCAGATAAAAAGCGCGAAAGCATTCAAAATATAGCTTGTATTTAAGAAGTTTATTGACTTCCGAATCATGGCATTATATAGCCTATAAAATAGCAGTTATGAATAGCTAGAACGGCAATAGTCCCTATGCGGGGCTACTACGTTTAGCCAGATCATTGCTTGAAAGCAGATTACATATTAACATAATTCAAATTTATCTCTTTTGAAGAATTACAATAGGATTCTATCAATAAAAATAGTACATTATCGTTAATAAGTAGTTAGGCTAGAAAATTGGTATAATAAATTCTTTT
>JAKVCU010000140.1 GCA_022448955.1 Saprospiraceae bacterium | reverse complement strand
AATGCGATCACCCCGAATTCAGAATTGACCATTAAATCAGAAAAAGCTTCCGCAGGTGGGTGTCTTTCGTGATTTACATATACATCACTGAAATCTTTGTTTAACAATGAAACGGTTTCTTCAAATTTATCAAGTAAACTAATTGTGGGTTGCCCATTCTCAAAGGAAACATGAACAAAATTCATATTAGGATGATTAGGCATAAGAAAAGCACTTAGTCCTTTAACAACGGTTCCAGAATGACCATAGTTAGCACTACTATTCATTTTAATTTGGAATGTGGTGTTATCTGGATCGAAAAGTATTACTGCAAGTTTTTCAGAAGTATAGGTGGAATTTTCATGCGTCCCTTCCGAAGTGCCTTCAACGTAATTTACACTTAAGGTTTTTAATGCTCCTGCTGCATTTATAAAAACAATATTTGATTCATTTTTATATGAAGAAGGAAGAAAGGTCTTTATTTCTTCAATAGTTAATACGCTGCCTTCAATTCCTGTAGTGGGGACCTCCCCATTCTTACAGGCTGTATTTATAGCAAGTAAGGCAATGATAAATATATAATTTTTCATGTGTATGTAATTTTTAGCCAATGAATAAACATTTGGTATCAAAGAATAAACAAGTTGTATTGTCATCATAGCGAATCGCTATTATAATCGCATAGCAAGTATTTTCTTCATTGACCACTTCTGGCCAAGGAGATGGCGGATTAAAAGGAGGAATATCTATAACACTACTCTCGATTACTTCTGACTCGAATAACTCTTGATTTATTTGGTCGTCTAATGGGTCGTTTGGAATAGGTGCATGATCTGCTACAAAGATATATTGATATGCTATAATAGTTCTGACTGGCGGTGGCTCTGGCCCACATCTTTCTAAACAATCAATCAATACATCATTGCAATCATCCAAGCACATACCCAAATCGTCAAGTCCAGAAAAATCTTCAAAACACTCCAACCTGCAATCTCCATTATTTGCTCTGCAATTTCTTCGACAGTGACATGTTGTTGCTTCGATCTGGCCGCCGAGTAAACAAGGGTCACAGCCTGTATATTCAGCCGTAACAGCATTCTGGGAAGGAACATAATCAACAATAATAGTTTCTACCTGACTGTTTCCCCAAAAAGGGAATGTCAGGAAAAAGCACCATAATTACTTTTTCATTACAAAAATTTAATATTACCCTTACTTCTTTTTTAAGTGGGTTCAGGATATACCACTAAATTTATGGTCATGAAGCTATATATAAAATGTGAGCAGTCATCATAAAATTAGGATAATTCTTATAAAGAACAAACTTTAGTATTAGTTACCAAACTTCAATATAGAGCATTGGAAGGATGGCTGTGGCGGTTAATATTCATTTCATTGTAATACTGTAGTATGAGCTGGTTGGTTTAATAGAATTATGAGTGATAAAGAAACTAGTATCTGAAATTGCTTTACAAAAAGGTTGGGTGGGATGAACATATGTCTGACGATGAGCTGATGTTTCGCTATCTTACTACGATTACGAACTTTCTAAATAAGGTAAAGTTTGGTGAGCGTCAGATTAGGTTGGAGATTACTGACGCAATCGGGCATCATAATGAAATGTCTAGAGAGGGTGGTTATACGCTGATTGAGTATGATGGCTGATAAATAGTATTGATCCTCTTCATCTATTAGATCCTCAAATGATTTCCTAAATTAATCTTCTAGATTGAATTTGACCTTATTTTTGGCTTTTAGTTGTTCCGTAGATTCTTCAAGTTTGTTCTTATTAGTTTTAATCAACAGAAGATATTCAGTTTCTTTTAACGAGTTATATTCTTTTATTGACATGATTACAATTGCATCACCGTCATTATTGTTTCGTGGGACGATAATCACCTCCAACGATTTACTAAAAGGAATCAAAATAAGACTTCATTTTAGCTCTAAGGGACGAAACCGATGCTGCTTTTATTATCCTAGTATTTGTATCTTAGATTGTACGAATTTAAGTACAGTTTTGTTAAAAATCAATCTTGACCATATTTTAGTTAACCAATTTATTTATAGGCATTTACATATTGGTTTAGGTTTTATTTAATCAAAATTTATGTTTTATCTACGCTCGCGTTCACCTAGCCTGTGGCCGTATAGGGCACATGGACATTTTATGCTTTGTTATGGGCTGGTTTTTTCTTTTTTCCATAAATGAATAGTAGGATTCCCAGAAGTAATAGTAAGACTTTACCAGTTACGAATCCTTGTCCATATTTTGATAAATCTGAGTAATCAAAAATATATGGTAGCATTGAAATTAGGGAAACAGATGTAATGATTATTCCAATAATAAATAATATTTTTTTCATTTATTGATGTTTAAATCAGAGGAGAATTATATTTCTCCTCTGGTGTTGTTTTTACTTTTTTACAGTTGTTGTGGTCGGCGAGTAAATGCCAAAAGTTATTGCGTTAAGAAGTCCGTCTACAAAAGTGTGTTCAATTGTTACTTCATAATTTTCAGCATTACCAGCCATTTCTAGGGGGTTAGAAACTCCAACAGGAGCAAGCCCATAGATTAAATAATGATTTTTCTTCTTAATCTCAACACCTGTTTGAGGACCATCTCCAACAGTATAGGTGTAAGTGTAACATGATGACATTGAGAACATGACAACAAAAATTAGGAATGTGTTCCGCATTGCTTTCTTCATATTTCAAATAATTTAATTTAAGTCCTACTCGTTTGGCTTTTCGGTTTCGCCCCGTTTTTAAAGTGGTTTCTGGACTCCACTTAAATCTATAAATTGCTTTTGAAGTAAAAGCTGTATTTTTTCTTTTTTACTTGCCCATAACCGTAATTATATTAGACGTATATCTAATATTTGAATAGAAAAGAACAAAGATAAGTTAAAAAAAGTATAATTAAAGGTATTAGATCAAAAGGATTACATACATACAATATGAAAATTTTTGAATGCTGTCTTCAGGATAATATACTTTTACTAAATTGATTTTTTCAATTGGGTTTCCTCTAGAAATCTCCTGTAATACAGCTTCTCTTTCCACTCTATACAACGCTTTGATCCGATAATAGCTATCTCTTGAATAGCCTATCGTTCGGCAGACTTGGCAAACATTGTTTAAATGGACTGCTCATTTTATTTTGCTTAACTTTCTTTGAGTAGTCATGATGAATCTTATTTTGTTATTTAAAGGTTGTTAACTCTAAACTAACCAAACTGTCAGATTTCATCTGGGTTACTTCATTTCATTATTCTTAATCACTTCTGATTAACTTTATACTGTAGGCAGCTAGTGATATTTCTCCCTGATTCGGGCTCTCAGCATTTGGAATATTGAAGTAAATGGTTTTATCAGAAACGTTTACAAAAATCTTTACGATTCTTCCGTCTTTAGACTGCCAAGTACCACGTTGTAAAGCAGATATAGTAACTTCCGATGGTTTTTCCCACCATTCCCAATCCGATGTGATGTCGGGGATATCGCCTTGCACGATGGGCCGTGCTAACATCTGGCCATCAACAAAATAATCGATCAGTTGGTGACGTGTTCTGGCCATTTTTCTCAAAAAGTCCGCTGGCTCTTTCTCTTGCAGAATACTTGGACTCAGCCAGCCAATTTGCTCACCAAAAACTAATTGCTGGCCAGCTCTCATAAACAGCGCTTTGTGTTTGTCGGGGCCGACCGGATTATAACGACCGAAGATAGATATTCGACCTCCGTATATGGCAGAAAAGATCGGCTTCAGGTCTTGGAATTGTGAATTCCAGCTTAAAAGCCCATCCAATAAATGGTTGTAAGGTTCTGCATTAGACTCGCTAGTTAGGAAGGCTCCTTCAGGCATTTCATCGCGAATGGCTGAAAGTAATTTGTAGTATCCCTTATCCAGCCACCATGATCCTCCTCCAAGAGGATGTCCGTGAGTAGCATCCATACAGAGTTTGGGCGAAGCAGCGGTAATCTGGTCTAAGTAGACGCCTGAGGTGCCAAAATCTTGCTGCAGCCTTAAAACAATTTCCTTTATCTTATTCTGCCAGATTAGTGTGCTAGGACACATGGCAGCATTGCGTACATGCTTACCGTAATTTTCGATGTAGGGTTCTCCTTTTTCATTCTTAGTGGCAGCTTTGATTCCTCCAGATTTAAAATCTTCTAGGTCGGCATCCCATAAACGGCCATTGATGTAAGGCATAACTCGTACACCAGCATTTTCTAGCTGGCGCACACCTTCTATAAAACCCTCTTTTGCTGGAAAATAATGCGGGTAGTCATCATCAAAAGGAATCTGGTGCCAGGTGTACCAGTGCAAACCTATCGGTACTCCCATATATTTAGCAAATTTTAGAACCTCGGGTACAACTGTTTCTGGATCGCCTTGGTGTTGTGCCCAGATGCTTATGTCTTGAATACGAGAGGGGCGTTTGTTAGGAGTAGTAGGCCACCAAGGAGCATGATCTTTAACCCATGCTTGGTAGATCATAGCTGCATCATACCAATTGCCCTTAATAGAACCTAGAACAACCTTACCAGGGAGCAAATAGCCATTGCCCTCGAGACTCATATTCGGTGCAGGCCAGTTGAATTTAAAACGCACCTTTTCTCCATCAGTAAGAGCAGAAATCGTCTTGATGCTTCCGGTAGGATCATGACTGGCGATGTAGAGTCCTACTTTCTTATCATATAATCCAAACATCTGATATGTCGCTTCTCAGTTTGGGTAGATCTCACTGTAGTTAATGCTCTTGCTATATGGTGAGGGGGTAGCGATACCCAAGCCCTTGGGATAATGCAGTACGTTTTCTTCAGGGCGTTTTCCGATAGGCCCTGCATCGATTGAGGGAAACTCACTTTCCAAGAGAGAAAGCCCCTTTGCTGGAATTTTTGTTTCCAAGGTCCAATGTGTTAGACTACCATAGAATTTTATCTGACAAATAACAGAGAGGCCTTTTAATTTAGGATTCAGTGAATCTGTAAAATGAAAGGTCAATGATGGCGATTTATCATTTGCATTCCATTGGATCTTAGTTGCATTCCAACTCGACTCGTTGTCGACTCTTATAGAGTCTTTTCCACTAGACAAGCTAAGGCGGAAGATCGAGGTGTTGGACTTATTCAGCAGTTCAATTCCCTGCTTGAGGTCGAAAAGGCTGACAAATTGTATCCCTTTGTCAGTTCTTTCTATACCTACTCCTATGGTGTCGTTGTTGTATAGATGAAGACCGCTTCCGCGAGGCTTGAACCAGTCTATGGCCTTCTCGATAGGCGGTGTTGAGAGAAGAGCAGTTGACAGCATATTTAGGTGAACTTCGGTTTCCTGAATATCATTCAAAGACTCCGTGTTTCTCTCCATCATAGCATATACCCAATCCCCGATCTCTTGTTGAGAACCGCTTACCTCCTCCAATTGTTTGCGAATAGAAAGGAGTTTATTTTCGATCTTGTCTATTTTCAATTTCGAAGAATCAGAGCATTGGATATGGATTTCCTGTGCCTTTGCCATTGATGCTGTATAACAAAACATTAACATCATAAGTGAGAGTGTCTTGATATTTTGCATTTGTTTGTATTTTTAAATTACACTTTAAAAGTCTCACTTCTCATAGGAGTCAACTGCAAACTTATTTCCTGCTTTATTCTTGTACACAATAGGAATATAATAGTTAGCGGCAGATATGATTTGATGGAAAATTGAGATTATCTATTTTCTAATTTTAAAATATCACCACCGTTTACCGCCTCCGGTCGCGCATTTCTCTCCATAGTATGGCATAGTAGCTATAGAAACAAATACATTGTAAGCTATCGTATTTTTTTATCATTCTTTTCTTTCTCGAGTAAATATTCTTTTTTATTCTCCAGTCTCATCCAAAAGACAATTGAATTGATTATAACTTTTTTCTGCTTTAATTTCATTAGGGGCAAGATAAAATACCATCAAACTAGTACCGCATATGTGTTGAAAGGCTGTTTCTACAACTTGAATAATTACCCTAAAAGTTACTAAGAGCATGTCAAAAATGGGGAACAGCTAGTTGCTGGTGAGCGCTATTAATAGTATATTATTTTTCATAAAGTTGCTATCGTTAATTGTTTTGCAGACTCTTTTTTCTTCAATTTTTTAAATCAATATTTTCAGATTCTCAAGAAAAAACCAGCCTGCCATTTGTACTGAACCGATATTCTGGCGATTATTGTCGCGAGTATCTTTTTGATGCTCATGCCGTATTTGGTTTTGGGGCAACTTAGAACTTGTTTGGGATTTATTAATTGGTTTTATTTCGCCACTAATTAGCTTATACTGCGTTCAAAGAACACTCATTTAGCTACGGCTAAAATCGCAACCTTTGGCCTTATCTAATCTAATTACTGACAAAACCATCTCAAAGAATAAATTCCCCAACAAGTTCTTAATTTTGCGGCCATTTTATTTATTTCAAAATTTATGGCAGTCTTCTGTCTGTACTATTGACATTTAAAAATGGATCATAAAGAATACTTCGCACAGCTGTATGAAATAGCTAGTTATCTAAATAAGGAATTTTCTCTTCATGCAGCTCTGTGTAAATCATTGGAAAAGACAACGGAAATGCTCCATTTAGAAACAGGCTGGATTTGGCTGACAGAGCCAGACCATCAATCGGTCTATTTAGCGGCTTCTCATAACCTTCCTCCTGCTTTAAGTCATTATCCAGAGCGATTATCTGGTTGGTGTTATTGTATCAAGCAGTACCTTTCGGATGATATTAATGAGGCTATGAACATCAGTGAAATTGCATGTTCACGTTTAAAAGATATTAGTTCTGGTACCAAAGATTTAAAATTTCATGCTACTATTCCTATCATTCTCAATAAGCAAAAGGTAGGCCTCATGAATTTGTTGAGTAAGGAAACTAGGCAGCTAAATGAACAAGAACTCACTGTCTTGAATACCATCAGCGAATTGATAGGGGCGGCCATTCAACGTACTCGTTTGTATCAGTCTTACGGCCATAAAAAAAGTGAACCAGATATTACGATAAATCAAATATTAAGACAGACCGTACTACCCAAAATAGAGGCTATTGTTGCTAAGCTGGAAAGCCAAAAAAGTGATCGTAGTAAGCTGAATGAAATTTATCATGAAGCATTCAGTCTTCGAAAATATATCAAAGCACTACTTAAGGAAATAGATGTGCTGAAAGAATCTAGTTTGCCAACTAAAGCATTTAACTATCCTGAGACACCACTCACCAAACGGGAGTTAGAAGTACTTAATCAAATAAAAATCGGATTAACCAATGAACAAATTGGTAAAGCATTATTCATAGCAGAAAGAACCGTTAAATTCCATATCACATCTATCTTATCCAAACTGAATGCTACTAACCGCACAGAAGCTGTTGATGTTGCGATGAAAAGAGGTCTTTTAGGCCTTTAGTTGCTATTCTAATGTTCGTACCTGTACCATCGTACAGGTGTCTTTCTGTACTTAAGTTCGTTTTATTCATCCCATACATTTATAATATTTGTATTAAATATTTACTGAATTTTATTAAACCATTCCTGCCTGCAGGCAGGTTCTAGTCTAACTAAATTAATTATCATGACTGCTAGTAAGATGTATTTAGAACATGTCAATATTACCGTAAATAATCTGGAAGAAGCAATTCAATTTTTCCAAACTGCTTTTCCTCATTTCAAAATAAGGGGAGGAGGAGATAAACTGAGAGAATGGGTTCATCTTGGCGATGAGCATACCTATATAGCACTTAATCAAGCTGAAGCTCCTTTGCAAAAAGTAGAAAAAAACTACGAAAAAGCAGGGATTAATCACATCGGATTTGTTGTTCAAGACGTAGAAGAAATAGCTACTAAGCTGCTGACCAAGGGATATCAACGTGATTACCCAAAACAGGTAGAAAAATTCAGAATCAGAGATTACTTCATCGATACTGATGGCAATCAATATGAATTTGTGCAATACCTCAGCGAGGTTCCGGCAGAGAAAAACGATTATAACAAGTAAATCACAATATCACCAACTTCTCAATCTGAAAATGATCCGACGTTTGAATATACATCAAGTATAAGCCAGGAGCCCATGTTTGGGTGTTGCACTCACTTACAGAGGAATCAAAATTTTGATATACCAGCCGGCCATGATTATCAAATATTCGTATGGATTTAATTTCCTGATGCTTATAATCAATCCAAACCTTATCGTGGCTAGGGTTGGGAAAAATTTTGATTTTTTCTATTTCCCTTTCGGGAAATGAGGTAAGTGTTTCGCAGTTTGGATAGGCTTGTAAGGGGAGGTGCATTTCCCAGAAGGCAATTCGCATGGGCCAGAAGTCTGGATGATTATTATGAGCAGTAGTAATACCATGCAGCATTTGTTTGGGCTCTATTAAATTATTATATGCCGCATAAACAGTGGCTGGTGGGCAAATATCATCATTATATCCTACGGCATTGAGGGAAGGACCTTGGAATTGGCTAGCAAAAATGGCCGCATCATAGTAGGCAGTTGCGGAAAGGAGCTGATTTTGGATAAGGCCAAACTCTAAACCAGTTTTTAGCCAATAAGGAAAACCACTAGCTTGATCCTGTACATATGCATGATGTTGAGAAAGTGCAGCTAGGCCTTGTACCATATACTTCACTCTGTTGTCCAAACCTGCCGTAATGATACTCAAACCCCCTCCTTGACTCACACCCGTTACTCCTAGATGTTCTCCATCAAATTGTTCGAGTGAAAAAATAAAATCAATTGCTCGAAGGCAGCCCAGAATGCTCCATTTGAAATAATTCGTATGTCGATCTTTGAAGCTATCTTGAGGCTTATAAGCAATTTGATCAGGCACCATTTGCTCCACATCATAATCATGCACACTAATGGCTACGGTGATAGCTCCTCTATTGGCCATATCGGTGCTTGGCCCGATAGTTTGTCTGCCGAAAGGCGGAAGATCGAGAATAGCAGGGAAAGGCCCTGGACAATTTGGGATACTCACCCAGCCATGTACTTTTTTACCATCAATATTATCGAGTAAAATTTTGTAAGTTGATTGTTTGTTACTGCTTTTATCTGCCCGGAAAGTAACCTGCGGATTGATAGGTATATCGGCTAGTTGATCTTTTAGTCCTGCCCAAAAGCTATTAAAATCTGAAGGTATAGTAGTTGTGTTTTCAATTGCACAAGCTTCGATACCTACTCCTGTTTTATAGGCTTGTCCATTTTGTTCTATTTCAAGTAATAAGAAAGCTGCTTGATCGTAGGCTACCTGTATGGTCTGTGTATTCCCAGAAGAAAGATAAAACTCGCCTTCATCAATTGGTGTCGTAAACCGGTCGGGCGCAATACGGTAATGAACAGTACCTGACTGATTGGACTTGATTTGAAAGTGAATGGTTTCTCCAATTTCATACATCGTTTTATTCGCCACAGCCGACAAAATATTTGGAGGTGTAGGAAATAAGATAGGGGTCTCTTGACAATTTCCATCCGGGAATACTACTTCGCCATAGCCATAAACGACTACTTCTCCTACATGGGCCTCTGGATTGCACATGGTAAACTGCAAATAACGAGTATTGACTTGGGTAGGATGTGCATTCCAGTTTTGATAATTCTCTAATTGATCAGTAAAGATTTCTGTCCAATTATTGGGTGAACCATGAGCAACACTAAACGCACCAATACCATTCAAGTCATATAAAAAAATATGAGATAATGGGATCGAGGTCCCAAAATCAATATAGGCATGAATAGGGTAATTCTGTTCATTCCAACCTCCAAACCAATCACTTTGTGGCTGGCCTGCATTTCCATTGAGTGGATCATTGGCAATGACTTGTTCATCAACTAGTAGATATGGATCACCGAACGCAGATTCATTAGTGATCAAGATAGGATGAAGTTGTAGCTTATTTTGGGCATTAAGGTTAAGAATAACCATAAGGCACCATATAAAGAGTAGTATTCGTTGAATCATGAAAGCCCAGTTTGCATCAAATTTGGATGTAAAATAGTGCATCTTAGACTGGGGCTGAGCTTAATGAGGTCCTCTTAAAGTGTTTAATTTTTTTAGTTCGTACAGTAAGTGGCTTGCCCGAAACCGTGCCTGCCGGCAGGCTGGGATTGGTGCAATAAAATTCAGCCATAGGCAGAAAAGTCCTTCCGTTCGTTCAAAAATCATGCATAACTTTCCTGTCGTCAGTTAATTATAATTTTCGAATAAACAATTTTATTACACAAGCGATTTTCTCTAGCTGCTTAGTACTTATGTTAACAACTCTTTAAGGAATCAAATTATTGTTTTTTTTATGAAAAAAATATAAATATCTAAATGAGCCAAAGGGTTAAGCAATAGTTGCAAAAACAAAGCCTAACCCTAAAAGAGAAAGGCTTGTCGGTCATCCCTATGATTCACTTTTAAGTACAATTTAAGAAATTTTATAATAAGATAAAACCTTCTTAATCAAGCAGTAATCTGCTTCCGCAAATAATTTTTGATTTGCTTTATAAAAGTTATACCTAATCTATTCTCAAATTCTTTAAATTAGTTGTATTTAATGAGTTGGGCTAAATGTTGAGCGTCATGCTTTATGCCTAGAATTTTCGAATATCAAATAAATCCAAATTGTATGAAACGAGTCTTACTCAGCCTGGTCTTGGCTGTTTTTGTCAGTCCTATATTTGCAGGGGAAGGAATGTGGTTACCCTTATTGCTGCAACAACTGAATGAAGCAGAAATGCAAAGTATGGGAATGAAGATGACTGCTGAAGATATTTACAGCGTCAACAAAGGAAGTCTGAAAGATGCTATTGTCCATTTCGGTGGATTCTGTACAGGGGAAGTAATTTCTAATCAGGGTTTAGTACTTACCAATCATCATTGTGGCTATCGCCGAATTCAGTCTCATTCTACTTTAGAAAATAATTATTTAGAAGATGGTTTTTGGGCCTATACTCAAGATCAAGAATTGCCAAATAAAGGATTATTTGTCACTTTTATTGTAAAAATTGAAGAGGTAACAGAGCAAATTCTGGAAGGTTACGAAGAGGGAATGAATGATGACATTCGTCAAGCACTGATTGATAGAAATTTAGCGAAAGCGAAACAGAACTATGCCAGAGAAAGTTATCAAGATGTATTAATTCGTCCATTCTTTAAGGGCAATCAGTATTATTTATTCGTTACCGAAAGGTATGATGATATACGTCTAGTAGGTGCACCACCTTCATCAATTGGGAAATTTGGTGCAGATACAGATAATTGGGTGTGGCCACGTCATACAGGGGATTTTTCATTATTCCGTATTTATGCTGGGCCAGATAATAAACCTGCTGCTTATTCTCCCGATAATGTGCCTTTTAAGCCTCGCCATCACTTGCCAGTTTCTTTGGATGGAGTAGAGGAAGGTGATTTTACCTTAGTATTTGGATTTCCAGGGAGAACCAATGAATACCTTCCTGCTGTTGCAGTGGAAATGCAAGTAGATGTGCTTAATCCCATTAAAATAGGCGTTAGGGAAGCTGCATTAGAGGTGATGGATGCTGAAATGCGTAACGATCCTGCTGTAAAGATTAAATATGCTTCTAAGCAAGCAGGTATTGCAAATTATTGGAAAAAATGGATCGGTCAATCACAAGGTATTCAAAAGACGAATGGGGTGGCGAAAATCCGTGAAATGGAAGCTAGCTTCCAAGAAAGAGTAGATGCTAGTTCAGACTTTATAGCTTATCGTAGTATTCTGAAAGATTATAAGACGCTTTACCAAAAAATGGAGCCATGGGCAAAGACGCGTGATCTAGTAGGAGAAGTGACTGGGCGAAATATCGAGCTTTTCCGTTTGTCTAACTATCTAAGTCGTTATGTGGGGATGTACGAAAGCAGTGGTGCTAAAGCACTGGAAGCAAGGAAAGCTACTTTACAAAACTACTTAGCAAGTTTTTATAAAAACTACGAAGTAGAGGTGGATAAGAAGGTCTTTGCTAATTTGATGAAATTATATCTTGAAGAGGTTGATGCTAAGCATATCGATCCTAAAGCGGTAGAGCAATATACAAAAGCAGGGAAAGACTACAATAAATGGAGCGATGCTCTGTATGGTCAGTCCTTATTACTGAATCAAGAAAAAATAAGGAGCCTTTTGGATAAGGGAGAGTTGAGTCAATTGATTAGTGCTATTATGGATGATCCTGCATATCAGTTGTGTCGGTCAATTGTAGCATATAATAGTGAGGTACTTGCTCCTATTAAAGTCATCCAAGAACAAATTAACCGATTAGATCGCCAATACATGAAAGCTTTGATCGAAGTTTTTCCAGAACAAACCTTTTATCCAGATGCGAATAGTACGATGCGTATTACTTATGGGCAGGTAGCTAGTTATGAAAAGCAGGATGCCTTGAAATATATGCCAGTAACTTATTTGGAGGGTATTATGGAAAAATACAAACCAGGAGATTACGAGTTTGATGTTCCGCAAAAACTAATTGACCTTTATCAATCCAAAGACTATGGACCGTATGCAGATAAAAACGGTAAGCTGCCCATCTGTTTTATTGGTTCGAATCATACCACCAATGGGAATTCGGGTAGCCCAGCTATTGATGCTTATGGAAATTTAATAGGTTTGAATTTCGACCGTGCTTGGGAAGGTACGATGAGTGATTTATATTATGATGCATCGATTTGCAGAAATATTATGGTCGATGCCCGATATATTTTATTTGTCATTGATAAATATGCGGGGGCCACTCGCTTAGTGGAAGAGATGACTTTGGTTCACCCTAAAGGTTAAAAGTATGGATAAGCCATATACGAAAGATCATATATGGCTTATCCTGCTCATCTTCTATTTTGTTGTTTGTTGTATTTGGCTAAAAGAAATTCGATAAAGTCAATAACCTCTTTTTGAGGACCTGAAGGTAATTCTTCTTATTCTTTCCTAACCAATAATCAAAGCCAGTTTGCTTAGGTGATCGCTGTATCACTTGATAATCCGTTAAGTGTTCAACTAAAAGAAGAGCTATTCCGGTTGTTCCATATTCTGAAGCTTCTTCGATATTGCCCCAATTATCTTTAATTTGTTGATTAATTGATTCCCATTCTAATTCAATATTCTATTTATATTCTCCTTGAATTTCGATAGTTACTTTATTTCCCTCATGAAATTGATCTAAGCAAATTGCTGCGGATTCTGCGAAAAAATTGCCTAAGCTTTCTGACGGGACATAAGCTTTTTTACCTAGTACAAATAGCTTTATATTTCTTATTGACATTACTTGTATTGGAAACCAAGTTTTCATAAGTGCATCTAAAAAAGAAAAGCCCTGAAGTCATTGTGCTTCAGGGCTTTTTCTTTATGCTGGAGGATTCAGCAAATTATTTTGCATCATCCACTTCTTCAAATTCTACATCGGTAACATCATCAGCACCATCTGCATTACCTGTATTTTGTTGTTGTCCACCAGTTGCGTTTGGATCTGCTTGTGCAGCACCCTCTGGATTAGCCTGCTGAGATGCTTGATAAATTTCTTGACTAGCTGCTTGCCAAGCTGTATTTAATGCTTGCGTAGCAGCATCAATACTATCAATATCTTGTGATTTGTGCGCTTCCTTTAAGTTATTCAAAGCTGCTTCGATTGGTGCTTTTTTCTCCGCTGGGATCTTGTCACCATATTCGTTTAACTGCTTTTCTGTTTGGAAAACTAGTGTATCTGCAGCATTGATTTTATCAGCGAATTCTTTGGCTTTTTTGTCTTCGTCTGCATTTGCAGCAGCTTCTGCCTTCATCTTTTCGATCTCCTCTTTTGAAAGACCAGTTGAGGCTTCGATGCGGATATTTTGCTCTTTACCCGTACCTTTATCTTTCGCAGAAACACTTAGGATACCATTGGCATCAATATCAAAAGTTACTTCGATTTGAGGCATACCACGTGGTGCAGGTGGAATACCATCAAGGATGAAACGACCTACTGTACGGTTGTCTCTAGCCATTGAACGTTCCCCTTGTAGAATATGAATTTCTACAGAAGGTTGGTTGTCAGCTGCAGTGGAGTAAGATTTTGATTTTTTTGTTGGAATCGTTGAGTTGGCTTCGATTACTACATCATAAACACCCCCCATTGTTTCGATACCTAAAGAAAGAGGTGTTACATCTAAAAGAAGTACATCCTTTACATCACCACTCAATACGCCACCTTGAATAGATGCACCAACTGCTACTACCTCATCAGGGTTAACCCCTTTATTTGGCTTGCGGCCAAAAAATTCTTCTACTGCCTGCTGAATTCTAGGAATACGCGTAGAACCACCGACTAGGATTACCTCGTCAATTTCAGACTTTGAAAGACCAGCATCTTTTAATGCTTCTGCACATGGCTTTAATGTACGCTCTACCAAGCTATCTGCAAGTTGCTCAAACTTCGCGCGTGATAATTTTAATACCAAGTGCTTTGGTACACCATCAACAGCTGTGATATATGGCAAGTTGATTTCTGTTTCTGTAGACGCAGATAATTCAACCTTTGCTTTCTCCGCTGCTTCTTTCAAACGCTGAAGTGCCATTGGATCTTTGCGTAAGTCAATGCCCTCTTGAGTTTGGAAAGACGCTGCTAAGTGATCAATGATGACACGATCGAAGTCATCACCACCTAGGTGTGTATCACCATTTGTTGATTTTACTTCAAATACACCATCGCCTAACTCTAGGATAGAAATATCAAAAGTACCACCACCAAGGTCATAAACAGCGATCGTCATGTCACTATCCCGCTTATCCATACCATAAGCTAATGCTGCTGCAGTTGGCTCATTGATGATACGCTTGATGGTAAGACCAGCGATTTCACCAGCTTCTTTAGTGGCTTGGCGCTGTGAATCATTAAAATATGCAGGAACAGTAACTACTGCTTCTGTAACTTCTGTTCCGAGGAAATCCTCAGCTGTTTTCTTCATTTTTTGAAGAACCATAGCTGAAATTTCTTGAGGGGTATATAAGCGACCATCTATATCCACACGGATGGTATCATTATCTCCTTTTACTACTTTGTAAGCCGAACGATCTACTTCGGTTCCTACTTCAGAAAAACGCTGGCCCATATAACGCTTGATAGATGCAATCGTGCGTTGTGGGTTAGTGATTGCCTGACGTTTTGCAGGGTCACCAATTTTACGCTCTCCATTGTCTATAAAAGCTACTACAGACGGAGTGGTTCTTCTTCCTTCTTCATTTGGGATAACCACAGGTTCGTTCCCTTCCATAACAGCCACACAAGAATTGGTTGTACCTAAGTCTATACCAATAATTTTACCCATTTTTATCTTTTTTGGTTATGATTTTCATTTATTAAATCAAATGCACAACTACCTTATAGCAATGTATATGCCAATTGGGATTATGGCTCAGAATCGAGGGGATTCTGCTTTTTTGACATAAACTAGCTGACAAAATGGAGAGGATAAAAAAATAAAACCTGACAGACTGTCAAAAAGGCAGGTAGTGTAGGCCTTGACCTACACTACCTGATATATGAGGACTAACTAGAAATTTAAATTTCTAGTGTAAATACCATTCTCAAGAGAATCTTGGGAAGAGAAGTTTAATGTAAGGTTTGTTCGTTTACCTACTGATCTGGAGGAGAAAAATCCAATTCCTTCAGAGATATTAGAATAAACAGGTACCACTTGAGAGGAGGTAATACCTGAGTTGGCTCTAGCAATATTGATCAAGTCAACAATTTCTTGACCTGAACCCGTAACTTGAATATCCATCCCATCAAAAATTCTATTGACGTTAGGATTTTCTTCGATAGCCCCACCAAGGAATTGATAAAAGCTAATGCCTTGAGGGCGGGCAAAGACGCTCACAGAAGATGAGGTGGGGTCTCTTCTAAGCTCATTTGAGAAATCCCAAGTAACAGATTTATTGACCAAGGTAGATGGGTCGTCCGCTAATGATTCTTTATAATTAAAAATGTATTTAATATCGAAAATCTGAGCATCTAAACTTACTTGCCAAACCGTATTAATGAAACGAGTATACTCCAAATTTAAGGGAGAAGAAGGGCTAGTTTCAGACATGCTAATTTCACCAATCAGTCTAGTTTCTGCGGTAACTGGTTCCAAATCATCTCCTCTATTAATTCGAAGGGTTAATAATTCGCCACCTTGTAAGTTGATTTCGTTGGCTTTTATTTTGTAGAGGTAGTTGGGGCTGGTTGCAAAAGCGCCATCTTCTCTTGGATAACCTTCTAAGTTACCATCTACTCTGGATAGTTGGTAAGCATCGCCATTTTCTCTTATAAATTCGACGGTAATGTCATTGTAATAAAGAGAATCTGGGATTTGTGCAATTTCATTGGCGTTGCCGCCGGGCTCCAGAAAAGCACGCTGTACACGAATATAATGTGCAGTATCTTGTATGGAAACAAATCCATAAACTACCGGAATGTCACTCCATTCCCCTTCTAGTTGAAAGTCAGTCGAACAAGCACTTAATCCCAAGAATAGAATAAATAGTCCGAAAAAAAAGTTCTTCATGCGTAATGATTTCTATTAAGAACGCAAAGGTAGCTGTTTTGCTTATCTTTTTTAACACTTAAGCAAAAATGTCTGACGTGTAACAGACTATTCTTTCCAGAAAGGGATGAGTAATTTTTGTCTTGAGCTTAAAGAGTCATTACCATTAGGGAGTGTTTCTGTG
>JAKVCU010000014.1 GCA_022448955.1 Saprospiraceae bacterium | reverse complement strand
ATCCAGACATCTGCGCAAGGATTATTAAAATTACAGTTGCTAAAAATGGGATTGGGGTCACTATCAGTGGCACCAATATTATCAATGGATAAGGAGGTGATTGCTGGTAAGAAACTAGGGCAATCAGAAGGAGCTTCTAATGTTAGTTCAATTGCTTCAGAACACTCATCAAAAGGATTTTGGCTAAATGCGAAAGAAGGAATAATGAGCCAAAGTAGGATAGATAGGTTTTTCATGTTGGAAGCTGTTTTAGTTATTGCTTTATTAAAATAAGGTATATCAAGATTCAATATGCAGCCAAGCATATCAAGTTTTTAAATGAAAGTGTCTATATCAAATGAGAATGTACTGCCTTCTTAGTAAGGAATTACTGAAAAGAACATACAATAATGAAACACTTTTCAAAGGTTGCACTATGGTTTGAAAATTAAGCAGTTAAAATAGAAGCTGCTAGCTTCTGGCTGAATTTTATTATACAAGCAACTTTGACTAGCCGCTTAATTAAAATTACAATATATATTTTTTCTACTTTATCACTAGCATGTGATCGAGTAATATTTTTCCTAAACAATAAAAAAGGGTGCTACCAATGGCAGCACCCTCTTGAAATAATATATTGGGAAGGAAATTTTAGCGAACAATCGTAACTCTCTTGCTAGTCATCTTATCTCCAGATTGAATTTGGAGAAGATAAACACCTGCAGGAAGTTCATTGGTAGTCATTTGTGTGTGCAATTGCTGAGGGAATTGCTGTTTTAGCAACTTCCCATTCCAATCGCGTAGGCTTACCATATCTAAAGTTTGAGTAGCGCTGTTTATATAAATCAAATCAGTTGTTGGATTTGGATATATTTTTAAGCTGTTTTTTAAAGTAATTTCGTTTGTGGAAGTCACCACTTCAGCTTCTGTTGGATTGGTAAATACATTAAGCTCTTCTTCTTGAAATGAAATGATTCTAACATTTGAAATTTTAAATATTGCTTGTAGGTTATTCATTCTCTGTTCTTCATTTCCACCCCAAAGTAGGATGTCATCTTCAATAGTGATATTAAAAACACCTATAGCTCCAAACCCATCCATATTTTGACCATCAATTCTCGTAATACCTACATCCATTCTACCTTCTGAATCGAAGTTTTTCTGAATGAAAATCATATCCGCATTTAAATCCCCTAACCATGAATCATTTAATACGACTCTAGCAGTCCCATCCTCAATGAGGTCAGGATCATATTCTAAGCTGAAGGCTAACCCATATACATCTTCTGCCGGATGGTCCATTTCCCCAAGTATGATTGGGAGGTTGAAGGTTTGTCCTTCAATAAGGGTATCTGGTTTGAGGAAAAAAGGTACAGGGTCTAAATCAGGATTTAGATTTTCTGTTTCTTCTTGCGGTGCAAAATTGTATGTTTCGCCCCAGTTTAGAACGATGGCATTGGTGTCAATCTCTTCAATTACTCCGTTTCCATCTGTATCAATATGCTTATAATTAACTAATCCAAGGGTTGTCTGTTGTACCCAATCTGGTCCCGGCTGTCCAGACCAGTTAATAGTTGCATTTGGCCGAATAGGCCCCATACTATCAATACCCAAGCCAATATTTAGAATATCAAAATTATTAACTATTCCATTCGTATCGGTATCGCCTGGCCATACCCATGAATTCTCAACAGTAATATAAAATTGATACTCCAAACAGAAGGTACCTCCTGGTTGGCACACTTCAAAGCACAGCGTATCTTGCCCCACACTTTCTCCAGTATAACTCATACAACTTGCCGGAAGTATACCCGCATCGTAAGAAATGTGGCCGTTATTAGGTTCACACAAGATTTGAGTGACTTCAAAACCAAGTGGTCCTGCAGTCATATCGCACCAGAATCCTGTTTCGCCTACCTGTATCGTTACGCTTTCGCTAAATATGCATGCCTCTGGCAAAACGTATACGGTCGTACTTGCAGTACTAATACAGCCACCGCTATCTGTTACATACACGGTATAAGCGGTCGTTTCGCTTGGAGATGCTAAAGGTGCAGGGCTAGTTGGATCATTTAGGCCTGTAGTAGGCTGCCAGGAAATGGCTATGATATCATCTGTTGGGATATTTGCAGAAAGTTGTGTGGTTTGGCCTTCACATATTTCAGTACTAGCAGAAATACTGACGATATCGTTATCTGGTACTTCTACTGTAATTTCTTGGGTACAATTATTAACATCAGTAACCGATACTTGGTATAAACCAGCGTAAAGATCTTCAATAGTCCCATTCGTATTGATACTAGGATCACTCCATTGGAAAATATAAGGAGGCGAACCTCCGCTTACCTCCAAACTAATACTTCCCGTTGGTTGATCACACTCACTGGGGATAACTTCATTAATGGTGATCACAATTGGATTAGGCTCAATCACATCGATATCTGGAATGGGTACTGTGAAAGAACAACCATTTTCATCCACAAAGAATAATTCTCCACAGCTATCTCTAAACATTTCCCAATCTAAATAACCTGGAATTGGTTGAGGATCATCACTGTCGCAGTAATATAAAAGTATATCTGCATCTGAGGGAGGAGTGATTATTAGCTTTGCAACATCCCCTTCACAATCAGGTTGAATGACTTCCAATAATGGCCATTCTGGTGGTATTGGTACAGGCACTTCTCCACTTATCACTGCTTCGCAAGCTCCGCTAGCATCCATAACCGTAACAAAATAAGTGCCACTACAAAGATCGCTGTTCACTACCTCCGTTACACCATTACTCCAAAGGAAAGTATAAGGTGCTGTTCCGCCATTGACAAATAGCGTTAGCTCTGCGTCACATTCTGTATTACAAGGGTACTCCGTAAGTTGAATATCCAAGGATAAAGCAGGAATCACCTCCACATCGAAAGAAGCACCCGTTTCACAACCAATATCATCGATGATGTCAATGCTATACGTACCACTCATTTCAGGCGTGGCATTAGGAATAGTAAGAATTGGTCCGTCTGAATTGACATTTCCATCAGGGAATGTCCAAGTATAATGCTGGGCATTAATTACATGAGCATCTAGGATTAACTCTTCGCCTTCGCAAATAGGTCCATTAGAGAAAGGCAGGAGTCCAAAATCTAGGTAATTTCTTACATCTACATACACTTCAACCTGCTCTTCACAGCCTTCGTCTGTCTGAACCGTCAATAGGTAATTATCTGAGTCGAAAGTTTCTAAAAGGACAGGACTTGGACAAGTATCACAACTTAATGGAACGACGGAATTCCAATTGTAGCTATCCGCATTCGGAGCATCTACAAATAGCTGCATGCAGCTACCAGCACAGATGACTGTATCGTTAGACAAGCCAATAATTAGGCCTTGCGGCAAATCAACGAGTGGAATGCTTGTTTCACAATTTAAATCTTGATCAGTCACTGTAAGTCCATAGAACGCACTAATTAAATCATTCACAGTATAAGGGAATGTACTTCCATTAGACCATGCAAACTCATAGTTTTCGCTACCACCATTAACATCAACACTAATCTGACCATCCGCAGCACCATCACATGATTCAGGAATAATCTCTTCTACTTGAACGCTAAGACTTTTTTGTAGTACTTCAACCTCTAATGTTTGGCTACAGCCCAATTCATTCGTTACTGTAAGGCTATAAATACCTGGAGATAATCCATTAATGTCAGGATTAGATATGCCATTGCTCCACAAATAGGAGTAATTGATAGCATTACCTGGAACTTCAATATCAATGCTGCCTAAATTAGAACCATCACAATTGACATGCTCTACAGTATAATCAATTTCAAATGGGGCAATCACCTCAATTTCATAATCCAAGTAGATATCACAGGAGTCACTTGAACTAAGGAATAAAGAATAAGTAACACTTTCCACAGGAGTTAAAACAGGCGTTGGACAATCGTCACATGATAAACCTGTATTAGGTGTCCATTTGATTTCATCGTAGTTGGTTAAGTACTGACTAGGTATACTTAGTTGTACCTGTTCGCTTTCGCAAATTTGTACGCTTGGAACGCTTATGCTCGCGGGAGTAGTTGTTAAATTACCATCCTTAAATACCAGTAAATAACTAGGCGTATTGGAATCAAAGGTGCCATTGTTCAGTAAAATATCACCACAATTTATATCTGTATCATTAAAGCAAATGGAGAGCAATATTTCGTCATCCGATAAGTTGAATGGGGTACCATCACTTGTCCAATTGACGGACATATCTGTAGCAGAAAGGGTATAATCATCAGTTGTCAAATAATTACTCTGTATGCTAATATCAGAACCTAAGTTATAGCCCCAATAGGCATCAAAGCTAAAGGAATTCACTTCCGTAAAACCTGCTGCGCGGATATCGATGCAGCGATCGCCATTAGGGCCTTCCTTTTCTGCTGTTAGAATAGGTTGGCTGTTTTCATAGCCTGGGGAGTTGATTTGTATGGCTTCGGAGCATTCAGCGCCGTATAGGTTATCTTCAATAGTTAGCGTTAAATCTTCGGTGATTGGATATGGCCCAAATGTTACTTGTTGTCCTGAACTACCATTATATGTATTACCGTACTGATCTTTGGCTGACCATGTTTGATTATTATTATCTCCAATGAGTATGAGTAAATCTGTACTCCATAAATCATCTATCCCAGTCATTGGAGTACCATTATCATCTTGATAAGTATTAAGAATTTGAACAACAATATCACATAGTGGCGCTGCATTTAAGGGAGCTGTGATGATAATGGTCTCAGAACAGTTACTGTAGCCATTTGGTGTAATTTCAAAGCTCACATCTCCTTCGCTAATGAGGAATGGACCTACTGTAATCCACTCGTTTAGAAAACCAGAGGACTGGCTGGCATCATCGGCAGTCCAACCACAATTGTGGTTGCCGCTGACAAATATATCTGCATAGAAAGTATCATCCGATGAATCATTTAAACTTGTTCCAAAATCTGCAATGATGTTATTGACTTGGATGTCAATTTCATCACATTCTTCAGTGTTATTTGATGTTAAACAATCAGGTGTAGCAGACACACAAACAAAGCCATTTTCTATTTCATAATTAAGTAGATTAGTATTTTCATCTATAATCTGTACAGTAGTTGGAGTATTGGAGAATTCAATAAAAGACTGTTGTCCTTCCTCCCCGATTACTTTTAGGAAGATGGAAAAGATAACATTTTCACCTATAAGTGTTAATCCGTATAATGTTGGGTCTGTCCATGCATAACTTATAATGCCTGCATTTGTACCACTACCAGGCAAGCCCATTACATTTTCATTCAAACCAGGTAGTCCAAAATTGCTAACCGATACAAACTCCAATATTGTAGGATCGTAATTGATACTTCCTTGAAAACCAACAATATTATAAAATCCATCTACGCTAACATCAATCTGCACCGTATCTCCAGGAAGACCGTGTGTGCTAGAAGTTCTTAATGTAACATCAGCTAGGAGGCTAAGAGAAGAACTTAAAAATAAGACAGCAATAATTAAAATTCTCATAATCCGAAATTGGAATGTTCTGCAATGGCATGGAAGATTATTTTTTCCACTCTACAAATGTATCCCTAATAGAAGGGAAGAAAAAGTACAATTTTTATGCTTTCTAGGATTTTTTATTTTTAATTATTTATTAAAAGGGTTATTTTGTAAGGTGTATGTTAGTTGAAACTAGAAAATTTATTTTGTGCAAGCATCTAAATTGATACAATTATTGTCAAGTCTTGGTACAAGGGAGCGAACTCGCTTTAAGCAATATATACTTTCTCCATTTTTTAACAAGCATGAGAAGATTTCTGAGCTATGTCAATATATACTAGGATTTGCACCGGAGTTTGATCAGGAGGCCTTGAATAGGGGCGTGGTGCATAGCAATTTATTTCCCGAAGAGGATTATAATGAAGATAAGCTGAATAACCTAATTTCTGATCTGTTGCAGTTACTTTATGATTATCTGGCTTATTTGGTCTATGAGCAACAACCGTTGCAAAAGCAGTTGCAGCTTTTAGAGGCATTGCTCGAAAGAGATCAATCCAAGCATTTTTCAAGGGCGGAAAGGCGTATGGAGCAGCTAATGAAGAAGCTGGATAACCAGAGTTACGCACATTTTCAGTACAATATGGCTTTCGCCGAATTAAAAGATCGTTTTGCGATCAGCAAGAAAAGAAGAGCTTTTAACCCTCATTTACAGGAAGCAAATAATGCATTGGATAGTTATTATTGGGTAAATAAGTTTCGAATGGCTTGTGATATGCTCAGTCGGAATGTGGTGATTAAAGCTTCTTATGAAGCTCATTTTTTAGATACCTTGCTGGCCTTGTATCAGGAACAAGCTGCTTTGCAGCAAATCCCTGCATTGAAAGTATATCATGAAGGAGTGCAATTATTGTCGCAGTCTATTCAGGAAAGAGATTATCAAAAATACACTAGTGTGTTGGCCGAACATGGCGAAGCCATTCCGCATGAGGAGTTACAAACCTTATACAACTATGCTTTGAATCATTGTATACAGATGATTAATTCAGGGGATAATAGCTATTATGATCAGATTTTTTCTTTGTATCAGACAATGATAGAAAAGGAGATTATCTTTTCGAAGGGGGTATTATCAGAATGGGCGTACAAAAACATTGTGACTACTGGCATTCGATTAAAAGCATTTGATTGGACAGAGGGGTTTATCCATCAGTATCAAGAACGATTAGAAGCTTCTAGTCAAACCAATGCTTTGGCCTATAATTTGGCTGCATTTTATTACGCAAAAGCCGATTATAAAAAGGCTTTAATTCAGTTGCAAGATGTAGAATTTACAGATTCCTCCTATCATCTTGGTGCCAAAATTATTCAATTAAAAAGTTATTACGAACTAGAAGAAACAGAAGCATTTTATGCTTTAATAGAAGCCTTTCAAAAATACCTAAGACGCAGTAATCAGATTTCAGATTATCGAAAACGTGCAAATAAAAATTTATTACAGTTAAGTAAAAAAGCCTACAAGCTACGTGCGGAATATGACTTGATTAGACCTAATCAACTGCAAAAAAGAAAGATAGCCCTTTCACGAAAGTTAGGAGAAACTAGTCCTATCGCCAATAAATCATGGTTAGAAGAAATTTTAGATCGTTTGTGATCTTATGATTTCATAAAACATGGCCAGTCCTTTTTCAATTAAATCATCAGGGAAATCATAATCTGGGTTATGTAAGGCAGGTATATTTTCTCCTGCACCTAAACCAAAAAAAGCCCCATTATATCGTTGCGTAATGGCACCAAAATCTTCTCCCCATTGGAGTGGGGTGCTCATCTCTTGGTAGTCAAAAGATAATTTTTCGGCAGCTTCTTGGATGATTTTAACGGCAGTTGTGTTGTTGGTATTCGCTTGGAAGCTATCCGTCCAGCTGTGGCTAAATGTGAGATCTTCTATCTTGCAGCTGCGCTGTACTGTTTCTAATAGTCGTTGCGTAATCTGTGTCATTCGTTCTTCGGTCCAAGTACGAAGGGTAAGGTGTATTTCTCCATTGCCTGCGGAAACACCATAGGCTTTTTTGCCCATAGTGAGGTGTATAGGGGTGATCAGTGCGAAATCATCCGATTGTGGGTCAGTGATTTCTAGACTTGGGAGGTATGCTAAGATTTGCGCGATGGCTTGTGCAGGATTGATGCCTTTTTGGGGTTCTGCAGCGTGGGCAGTCTTGCCTTTAAGGCAAATAATCAGACTTTTTACAGAAGCGGTGACAGCACCCTTTTTGCAAAGAACTTTGCCGAAAGGCTGGCCCGGTAGATTATGCAGTGCAAATACTTGGTCAAAATGTAAGGAGGAAAAACGCTGATCAGCCAAAACCGCTAAAGCTCCAGTGCCCGTCTCTTCTGCGGCTTGAAAGAGTAAGCTAACCGTTCCGTTAAATTCGCTATTTTGCGAAAGCAGAAGGGCAAGGCCCAAAAGGATGCTCATGTGGCCATCATGGCCGCATTTGTGGGCGACACCATCTACCTTTGAGCGATGATCAAAGGTGTTGACTTCTTGAATAGGTAGTGCATCTAGCTCGGCGCGAAATAGTAGAGAGGGACCCGGAAGCTGATTGGTAAATTGAGCAAGAAGACTTGTACCTCCTAATGCAGTTAAGTGCAATGAAGGCTGAAGTGATTGTAGAAAGGTATTAATTTTTTCAGCCGTCAGGTATTCTTCTCCAGAAACTTCAGGGTATTGATGAAGTGCTTTACGCCAAGTAATGGCTTGCTTAATAATATCATCAGGAATCATAATTTATTACATTTGGAAAAACTAAACAAGTGAAGAAGATTACTTTTACGAATGTACATCGAAAAAAGCATTTTGAATACTTTTTAAATATGGATGCACCGCATTTTAATATTACAGCAAATGTGGACATTACGAATTTTCTTAGATGGCTAAGAGCAGAGCAGCAGCAATTTACCTCTGCTATGGTATATGCGCTTGCGCAAACAGCACATGCGATTCCTGAATTTCGGTGGAGAATTAGAGATGGAGAAGTGTTTGAACACGAATTGGTGCATCCTTCTTTTACGGTGAATACAGAAGTAGCTGATGTATTTAGTTTTTGCAGCGTTCCATACGATCCTGATTATAAAGTATTTGTCGAAAGGGCAAAAGCAAGAATAGCGAAAATGAGTGTGGATCCTTCTTTTGAGGATGAAGAAGGGATGGATAATTATTTGTTTATCTCGGCCATTCCTTGGGTTTCTTTTACAGGTTTTATTCATCCTATGCATTATTCGCCTACTGATTCGGTACCTCGTTTTGCTTACGGCAAATATTTTGAGCAGGATGGAAAGACGATGATGCCATTATCTGTTCAAGCTCATCATTCAGTGGTCGATGGTCACCATATGGGCAAATACTTTATTGAAATTCAAAGATTTTTTGATTCGTTGTAATCTTCTACATTAAAGCGATAAAAAAATTCCATTTTTTCGTAGAACTGAAAATTTGGGATTTTTTCCTTTTATAGAAATCCTATTTGGTCAAAAAAAGGTTTTGCTGCTATTATTCCGATTTGCGAATTGAAGGCCAAAAATAGGATGGTAGTTTTATTTTTATAAGATTTCGAAATTAATATATAGTTAACCGTTTTTGTTGACAATCAATTGAATATGATCTAAATTTGTTGTAGATTTGCATCTTAGTGTTTAATGTACACTAAGTTTTTTGCAGTAAATGAAACCCATACTTATAAAAGGTGATTTATGAAGGAACCTATTGGTATGAACAAACTGTATGAGCTGCTGTAGGCAATTGGGGCGCATTAGACCGATACAAAAGAAAAAAATTATAAACCATAATAACTTAACGAAAGATGATCAAGAAGCAATTTTTGAAATCAAAGCCTGTTTGTAAGGCTACTTTTACAGTTCCTACGGATTTACTTCCAGAAGCGCAAACGCTTGCTATCGTTGGTGAATTTAACAGCTGGGATTTAGAAAATGGTATCGCTATGAAAAAGCAAAAAAATGGTATTTTCAAAGCGACTGTAGAATTAGAATCTGGTAAAGAATACCAGTTCCGTTACTTAGTAGATGGCGAAACTTGGTTTAACGATACAGAAGCAGATGCTTACGTGGCTACGCCATTCGGTTCTGAGAACTGTGTGGTAAGTGCGTTGAACTAGAATATAGTTAATGGTTGTCCTGATAATAATCGGGATAACCATTAACCAAAGTTTTCTTAGACGTTCATATAATCTAACTGATCAAAGAAGGTCTGAATGTATTGCTTAGATTCTCTTCTTGCTTTTCTTGACAATAATGGGCATTCGTCCACTGTCTGTAATAACTCTTCTTTTTTGATTTTGAAGTAACGTTTAATCTTTTTCCAAGAAGCATCTTCTAAGTCATTACCCATAAAGACTCTTTGAGTAACTATTTTTTGACCAATTTGTGGATTTGGTCTTGCATAAGAAGCATTTACTAAACCTGCGAAATCAAAATCATAAGGTATAATAACAGGTAATGCTTTATCAGCAGTCTGCATCATTTTTAAATTTCTAAAAACAGATATTTCCCAATCCACGTTTCCGATCATATATTGAAACATTGTGCTTACCATCGCGTTGTTTTGATCTAGGTCTGCCAATGTTTGTCCGAATTGATCTTTGATTTGTGTAGCCCCTAATCTTTTCTCTAACTCATCGGTATCTTCGATGAAAAATCCTACTTGATTCATTTCTTCTCCTGTTTTAGAGTCGATGTAAGAAATTTCAAATAATTGTGTACGGAAACTATACTTCGTTAACTTCTCATACATTTGATAAGCTAAGAATTCCTTTAAGACATTGTCACGCGATTTATCATCATTCAAACAATGTGTAACTAATTTATAAGAATCAAATTTTTGAAGACCTGCTTCTTTTAATTCACCTTTCTTGAAATTCAATTTCAGTGGTGGCATATCTATACAAACCTTACGACGGAAACGACCTCTAGTGCTCACTTTTACGCTAAGCGTTTGTGGAAAACCATCCGCATTAGTAAAGCTGAATTGAGCAGGGATTTCATCTGCTGATTTGCGGTTAAGCTCTAAAGCCTCCATGTCCATTTCAAGTTTTACTTTCTGTACACTTTGGTGTCGTAAAACATCAAATAAACTTTGGCTTGCAGGCGTGTCTTTTTGTGGGGTATAGGCAATAGCTGATATGCTCAATAGGCATAACACCCACAGATTTAACAGTCGGGAATTCATTGTCATTGTCGTTTGGTGATTTCAGTCTGTGCGTTTTTCAACGCTATTTTAATAAAGAGACGATCAAATTTTTTATAAGTTGCATATCTCTTCTTCGTTTTCTTATAATTAAGTTTTTCTTAACTATAAGTCCAAGTTGCCATGATTAACTCGAAGGTTCTAGTTTTTTTGACCGAAGTGGTTAAAAAATCGGATGAATGCTATAATTCGGCGCTTAAAAACTTTTTGCCCCTACAAATATCTTCTCTTTAAGTTAAGGTGATGAGGGATGATGAGAAGACTTGACTAATTTCTTTTGATTATAATATGCTTCTGTGTTAAAATTGGAACTAATTTGTTTTAAAAAAGATTAATAGATTGAAGTTGCTTGAAAAGTATTTACCAATCGAGAATAATGGCTTGACTGTCAATGCAAAGCCCTTTTGAGTTTCATAGCTTAGTTATGGGACGAAAAAAACCTGCCCGGCAGGCGGGGCTGAAGCATTTGGTGCTCCATGCATTGTTCGTAGGTGGTAAGATATATTTTTAAACAACTTTATTGTGTAAAACAACTAATTGAGACCAACAGACTTTTGGGTTTATCAATTTGCTTAAAATGAGTAGAATGAATAATACATCAGTACTTTAACAAAGCTGCCAAGTAAGATATAGGGAAAAGTAGTGAGTATAAAGCCTTGCTATATTTGATTTTGATTTATTGGGCTAAATAATGTAAACCTATTTTTTTAATACTTTACCAAATCAATGCTCCGAACTTTCTGTTGGTCCGTTCGTTCGCTTCATTTTTTACACTTACTTCATCAAAAGACTTAATTTTCCTGTTTTCTTTTGGGCTCAAAACAGCAAAGGACTGCCCCGTACAGGCAGTCACAATTTTTTATTGGATCAATTGAATTGATCAACCGAATTCGGTTTTCTTGAGATTTGATGGTGGTTACTGTCCAAAGAAATTGGGTATAACCATCTTCGAGGCAGTCTTAATTATTAAGACTGCTTTTTATTTTAATATTTTACACTCTACTCTTCTGTTTTTTAGGCGTCCTGCTGCTGTTTCATTGTTAGCTACTGCTTGGGCCTCGTCATAACCTTTGTAATTTATTCGATCGCTTGAAATACCTTTTTTAATCAGGTAGTTACGAGCTGATTTAGCCCTGTTTTCTGAAAGTACTCGATTGTTGAAGGCTTTACCTACGTTATCGGTATGTCCTCCAATTTCTATACAAATAGAAGGATTAGCCATTAAAAATTGACTGAGTTCATCTAACTCTTGAAAAGAGGAGGGGAGAAGGTCATATTTTCCACTTTTGAAGTTAACTGCTTTAAATGTGTAAACCTTCTTTTGTGCAAGTGCTTTGGCAATATTTTTTTCTTTGGGAGGCGTTAGACCAATATAGATATCATCAATCAGATCGTACGCAATTCGTCTTTCGATTATCTCTACACTAGACAACAGAACTGTTATTATTCCTAATGCTACAGCTATCGGTGGAATCATTACGAATTTAACGCTTAGAGAGCATTTAAGAGTAGATTTAAATATCACTATGCCTTACGAGGAGGATTTCGATAAAGTAGAATCTATCCTTTTGACGACTCTGAAAAATACACCAAAAGTATTAGAAGATCTTGCTCCTTTTGCAGGAATAGAAACCTTTGATAGTCATAATATTGTTCTTACCGCTCGAGTATATGCTGAAACAGAAGATTACTGGGATGTATATTTTGAATCTAATAGGAGAATGAAAAAAGCGATGAGTGAAAATGGCATTAAAGTCGCTTACTCTGAAGGTGTTGAAATGGGATCTATTGGAAAATAATTTTATATCATTTTGACTTTATGAGGTAAAAACGGTGTGGAGAAGAAAAGGGGTAAGCTTTCAAATATGATAAGCTTACCCCTTCGCAAAGCCACAAAATTATCGTAACAAAGTAAGGTCTCCTTTATAAACCTCCACTCTGCCATCGATAAACTCTACTTCGACAAAGTAAGCGAATACATCTGTATTGAGTGGCTGGCCTCGAAAATTACCATCCCAACCAAAATCAAATTCATTTGGTGGGAAGTTGTAAGACTCGAACATGACTTCGCCCCAACGTGAAAATACTTGGAAAGATCTAATTTCTTTAATAGATGCTGCTCTAGCAAAGACAATAAAACGGTCATTCGAGCCATCATTATTCGGAGAAAAAGCATTTGGAATATAAACATCCCGGCTTCTATCTACAAAAATTCTGACCATTGTTTCGTTGGTACAGCCATTGACACTTGTTATGACTACGGTATAGTCAGTAGTAACAAGAGGTGTAACTATTGGACTCAAACAAGTATCACAGCTTAGGGTTCCTTCTGGTCCAAACCATTGAATTTGTGAAATATCTTCTTCTAGAATATTGGTCTCGGTAACGATTTGAATACTATCCCCTAAACGAATACTTTCTTCTGGTCTTAGGGTCGCAATAACCACTTCATCGACTTGTTCGATGATGATTAATTCCTCATATTCACACCCATTTATGTCCTGGACAACTACACTATACTCACCGGCATCCAAATTAGTAAATGAGGCTTGTGGGGTAAAGCTATTACCTCCATCAATAGAATATACAAAAGGCATTATCCCATCTTGGACTGTATCAATACTTATACTTGCTGGATCATCAAAACATAGTGGTGGAATAAAACTAATATCAGCCGTAGGAATAGTTTCAGATATTACTATTTCATCTGTAGCAATACAACCATTTTGCGTATTGGTAACTACGAGTATGTAGGTTCCTTGTGTACTAATTTCTGGAGCAATCGTATTGGCACCTTCCACAATACTACCATTTACGGTTTGCCACGCATATTCAAAAGCAAAACCTAATGAAGATTCACTACCATCCAATGGAGAACTATCTTCAAAACAAGGAAGAATGAAATCTTCACCAGCGTCTGCAATAGGCGTCTCGATATCTTGTAGCACTTCTATCATGATTTCATCCAAGCAGAAGTTGTCTGTATTTGCCACTTGTAAGGTATAAGTACCTGGTAGATTGACATTTGGCGAAAGCCCATCACTACCACTAATGATATTGCCATCAAGCGTTGTCCAAGTATAAGCAAATACGTCACCAGCACTTGAATTAGAAGCATCAATGGTAACATTGTCTAAAATACAGCTTAGAATATCGGGTGTTTCTACGACTGCAATAGGGGGTTCAATATCTTGAAATATTTCTACGATAGCAGTGGTATCACAACCGTTTTGGGTATTGCTCAGTAAGATGTGATATAGACCTGGAGCATTAATTAGTGGAGTGCTCGTATCCGATCCACCCAAGATATTTCCATTACTGCTTGTCCATTCATATTCAAAATTTGATCCGCTGCTTGAATTGCTAGCATCAATATTGAACTGTAGGACAATACAGTTTAAGGTATCAGGTATTGCTATATCTAAAGTAGGAGTGACGATATCTTGGGTTACGGCTATGGTCTCTTGGTTTTCACAGCCATTTTCAGTGTTACTAATCAATAAAGTATACATCCCTGCTTGATCAATGAGTGCTTCCAATTGGTCATTACCATCAAGGATATTTCCATCAGTAGTCGTCCACAGATATTCTAAAGTTGTACCTTGACTAGATCCTGTTGCATCGAGTATTTGATCAAGGATATTACAGCTTAAAATTTCAGGCATTTCGATATCGATGGATGGTATTTCAATATCTTGGTTAACGACAACTTGAACTTGATCTTCACATTGATTTTGTGTATTTAGAATAGTTAGGATATAAGTTCCAGGTTCTGTAACCATGGGCAATAGTTCATCTGTTAAGTCTATTGGATTTCCTTCTACACTTATCCATTGGATATCGAAGTCAGCTCCACTACTTGAATTAGCTGCATCAAGCGCAATACTCGTCACATTACAATTGAGTATATCAGGCATGCCAATTTCTACGGTTGGAACTAAAATATCTTGTGTTACTTCGATTGTGGCAGTGGTATCACAGCTATTGATCGTATTAGTGATTTGTAAGGTATATATACCTGGTGCATCTACAATGGCATTTTCATCCTCTGCTGCACTAAGTAAATTACCGGTCGTATTTGTTGTCCAATTGTATACAAAGGCTCCTCCAGTACTAGAGCCATTGGTATTTAAAGTGGTTTCCAATACTGCACAGTTTAATTGTTCTGGAGCAGCAATCATCAAGGAAGGGGTAGCGATATCTTGATCTACAATTACATCTTGTGTATTTTCGCAGAAATTCTCTGTATTCAGAATATTTAGGGTATAAGTACCAGGCTGATCAATTAGAGGCGTAGTGGTATTTTCTCCATCAATTATCGCAGCAGTGCTTGTCCAAGTATATTCAAAGTTGATACCACTACTTGAATTACCCGCATCAAGCAACTGTTGAGTTAAACTACAAGTAAGTATGTCCGGTGTAGCGATATCAATTACAGGAATACTTATATCCTGAAGGACTTCTATATCGGAAGTATTGGAACACTGGTTATCTGTATTAAAAATGGAAAGGGTATAAACACCGGGTAAATCAACACTTGCTACTAACGAATCAGCATTATTGATAGCGTTGCTATTGGTATTCGACCAGTTGGTTTGGAAGTTGGTGCCACTGCTTGAAGTTGTAGCATTGAGGCTTGCTATGGTGGTATTACAATTTAGGATAGGAGGTATAGCGATATGAATAATTGGCACTTCAATATCCTGCTCTACGGATACAGAAAAAGTGGTATCACAACCATTTGAAACATCAGCTATGGTTAGGGTATAGGTGCCTGGCGCATCTATGCTTGCATTTAAGCTCATGGTATCACTAACAAAACTACCATCTAGGCTATTCCAGCTGTAGCTAAATTCGCTTCCAGTACTAGACCCAGTGGCATCCAATGTGGTTTGAAGGATTGCACAATTCAGTTCTGCTGGTGCAGCGATATTGATATTAGGAATAGCAATATCTTCTGATACATTGACTAAAGTCCCCGAATTACAACCATTTAGGAGGTTATTGATAACCAAGAAGTATTGTCCAGGGGAATCAATAATGGGAGTAGGCGTATCTTCCCCACTTAGGATACTACCGTTGCTGCTTGACCAAGCGAATTGGAATTGGAAATCAGTATCGGAATTGGTCGCATCTAACATTTGTTGTGGCAGATTACAGGTCAATATTGCAGGGGGTTGTACATCAATATTTGGTAGGCTAATATCTTGTTGTACAGTTGTGCTTGCTGTTGCTGAACATTCATTGTTGGTATTGAGTATGGTGAGTTTGTAAGTACCTGGTGCATCTACAATTGGGTTATTGGTGGTTTGGCCACTCACAAAATCTCCATTTTCGCTTGTCCAGGAATAGTTAAACTCAGGTCCACTACTAGATGAGCTTGCATTTAGATTAACTTGCATTACATTACAATTGAGCTCAGAAGCTGGAAGAATAGCTATTGTGGGCGGAATAATATCTTGGGTTACTTCAATAGTTTCCATAGAACTACAACCATTGGTATTATTAAGGATTTCAATCGTATAGATACCGGGTTGATCTATGCTAGGGTTTAATGTATTTTGGCCAGATAAAATATTACCATCATTCGTTGTCCATTGAATGCTAAAGTTTGACTCACTATCCATCCCGACATTAGGGATACTGATCACTGTATTTCCACAGGTAAGGGTCTCTGGTGCTTGTAGGTCAATAGTTGGTGCAGTTATATCTTCAAAAACAGTGGTAGAGTCTATTGTGGAACATCCGTTCCCTAAAGTTGTAAGGGTTAATACATAAGTTCCAGGACTATTGACAATTGGATTAGCAGTATTTTGGCCACTCACGAAGTTTCCATTGCTACTAGTCCATTGAAAGTCAAAAAGTCCACCCACCATAGATGTATTTGCCGAAAGGCTAAGCTCTGTAATGGTACAGTATAAAGAATCTGGTAGGTCGATAGAAAGTGGAGGAGCACTAAAGTCTTCTGTGATATCTACTGCTGCGCTATTAATACATCCATTAGTGGTGTTTGCAATGGTAAGGGTATATTGGCCAGCTGCATCAATTTCAGGACTATCGGTCATGGCATTATTAAGAATATTACCATTCGAGCTAGTCCATTGATAAGAAAAATTATTACCCTGATCAGATGCTGATCCATCTAATATAAGCGTAGGTTGATTACAATTGAGCACAAGATTAGGGCCCGCATCTACGAAGGGGAGCAAAGTATCTATTGGGACTTCTATACTAGCAATGGCTTGACAATTATTATCCAGATCTGTTACTTGAATAACATAGGTGCCTGCTTGATTTATTGTTGGATTGAGAGTAGTCGTTCCTGCAGTAATATTCCCATCATTGGTTTGCCATTCAAATACAAAGTTTCCACTTGCACTAGAAGCGGAACCTTGTAAGTTCAAAGATTGCACATTACAATTTAGGTTTTCAACGGCTTGAATATTAGCCATAGGTATATTTTCATCTTGAATAACGACAGTACTATCAATTGCTATGCAACCACTGATATCATTTTGAACGCTTAAGAAGTACTGTCCTGCTTGAGAGGCTTGCGCTAAATTGGATGTTATACCTGAGAATACATTACCATTCGGAGTAGACCATTCAAAACTAATATCCGTACCAGTCGAGGAGCTTGTTCCATCCAAAGTGATTAATGAGTCTGTACAAGTTAGGTTGGCAGGCATGAGGATAGCACTGAGGGGCGTATCGAAGTTTTCGCTAACTATGACTTCATCTACATTGGTACAGCCATTATCCATATTGGTAATTTCCAAGGTGTATATTCCTGCTATATCAATGGTTGGTGTCAGATCATTAGTGGCAGTTGTTGAGCCATCTTGAAATGTCCAAGTGGAGTTAAAGTTATTGCCACTATCAGTGTTTGTTCCATCAAGCGGTGCTTCTGGATGGTAGCAATTTAGTGTAAAGTCGGGGCCTGCATCAACTGTTGGAGCCAAGGTATCAATCGCAACCTCAACGCTTGCCATCTGAATACAACCATTATCTGTATTCGTAATTTGTAATTGATAGTTGCCTGCTTGATCTACATCTGGTGTACTTGTAGTTTGGCCAGCAATAATATTTCCATCAGCTGTTGTCCATGAATAATCAAAAAAGATACCGCTACTTGAATTCGTTCCATCGATGGTAATTTGTGACTGATCACAGTTAAGTGTGCTAGGAGGCAAGATACTGATAGATGGAGAAATGGTATCTTGTTCAACTGTAATGTCAGCTTGGCTAATACAATTATTTTGTTCGTTAGTAATCGTCAGGGTGTAGGTGCCTGCTTGGTTTACATTTGGCATCAAAGTATTATTTCCATTTGTAATATTTCCGTCGGTACTGTCCCAGCTATAGGTGAATATGTTGCCAATTTGAGAAGAATTACTGGCATCGATCACAATTTCTGTTTGGTTACAAGTGAGGGTATCTGGAATAGCAATATCTAAGCTGGGAGCAAGTATATCTTCGAAAATTTCTATATCTAGGTCATTTACACATCCGTTGGTATTATTAGTGATGGCTAAATTGTAAGTTCCTGCTGCATCAATAGTTACTTGAAGGGAATTGATATCAGAAATAAAGTTACCATCTGAGGTGCTCCAAATGAAAGTGATATCATTACCTTGAGTAGAGGCATTTCCATCGATTAAGATTTGGGTAGTAGTACAATTTAGCGAATCATCAGCTACTAAGCTTACGATAGGAATGTCATTATCTAAAGCAATGAACACACTATCTATAGCGGTACAACCATTGACTAAGTTTACAGCCTCCAAGTAGTAGGTACCTCCTGCATCTACATTGATATCAAGAATGGTATCATCTGTTAGGATATTCCCGTTGTTCGTCGTCCATTGAATATCAATATCAGCATTGCCAGAGGTCATACCGTTGAGTGAAATAAAATCATCCTCGCATTCAATTATTTGAGGGCTTCCTGCCTCAACCATAGGGGATTCTGTATCTTCTGTAATGACGATTGCTGTGGAGTCGACACATCCATTATCATCATTTAGGATGATAAGGGTATACGTTCCTGGGGCATCTACAGAAGGTTCTAAAGTATTTTCATTAGCGACGATATTCCCGTCGGGAGTGCTCCAAGTGAAAGTAAATGCTGGTCCTTGGCTAGAAGGTGTTCCATCTAACTGGATGGTAGGGTTAGTACAATTGATATCATTTGCAGGAAGGATGAATACATCTGGTAGGTCAATAGAAGTGGCCACATCTACATCTATTATTTCTATGCAACCATTGTCTGTATTGCTAACTATTAAGGTATAGATACCTGCAGCTCCAACTACTGGACTATCTGTATTGGCTCCTTGAAAGATTAAGCCATCTAATGTAGTCCATTCATAAGTGATATTATTTCCTTGCGAAGACATGGAGCCATCAATCACTATAGTGGTGTTGCTACAAGAAAGCGTTCCTGTTGGACTAGCAACGGCAAAAGGAGGCGTGAGGTCGCCGGTAACGTTAATGGTAATCTCATCAGTACAAGTAGTGGCATTATCGATAACGATTAATGTATATTGTCCAGGTGCACCAATAGTAGGGAATAAGGTGGTTTCATCTGAAAGAATGACGCCATCAACGGTAGACCATAGATAGGAAATATTTGGACCAATCGTAGAGCCAAAACCACTGAGAATAGTAAAGCCTGGATCACAAGTAATAAAACCATCTATAGCTTGCGCTATCGGAGGAATTTCAGGGAAGACTTCTATTGAAGTTTCTTCTATGCACTGATTTCCAAATCCATCATCATAAAGTACCGTAAATGTATAAGTTCCTGGAAATAATATTTCTGCGGTTTGGCTAAATTGCCCAGAGAGAATTAGGCCGTCATTGGTTGACCATTGATAGGAGACTAAAGGGCCTGCTACAGATGCATTTCCATTAATAAAGAGGGAACTTCCATCGCACGGGAGTAGGCCGGGAGGATCAATATTGACCATAAAAGGATTAATAGTAACATTGACTTCATCTGTTTCGGTACAGTTGCCATTAGTATTGGTAAGCGTTAAGGTATATGCTCCTGGAGCATTAACTGTGGGCGTTAAGGTATTTGCACCAGACACAATATTGCCATTAGAGGTCGTCCACTCAAATATATATCCCGCTTCGATATCAGAGCCTGTTCCGTCAAGGATCACACTATATCCAGCACATGGAATACTTAGGTCAATGCCTGCATCCACTATGATTGGAGGAGGCAAGGTAGGACAAATGGTTTGGGTATTAAAAGACCCTCCGGTGGAGGCAGAATATCCCCAAAAGGGATTAGGGTTGCCGCCAAAGCAATTATTGATAATATCGTACATACCCATGGTAACTAGATTGCCATCGAAGGTAATTGTGTAAGTCATAGTCGTAGGTTCCCAATCAAAAGTGATGATATGATCATTACCATCTTCTATATTTCCTAGGTCAAAGGGCCCACTGATAGGGTTATCAATATCTCCATTAACGCTAATAGCACAGTGATCATTAGGAATATCATTGGCAATTGGGCCATTATCATAGGTATCAAATTCCACAACAAACGAATTTGGTATTCCTTCAGCCCCGATTCCACCTCCTGAGATACCACAAGTAGCCGTGTTATTGGCTTGATAAATCAAGCAGATACCATCTGCACCACCGGCATCAATATTCCCAAAGTTAGCAGTCATTGTATGTGTGAAAGATACGGTGAAATCGACAGGATTGGACAGCCATGCACAGCCTTGTTGGCCTGTCGTATTGGAGGTTAATTGGATACAGTCTCCGATTTGTTGTGCAGTTCCTGTAGTTATAAAGGTATCATTACAATCTAGTTGTGCTATTAGAGGCATGCAGTAAAGCAATGCCAATAAAGTAAATGTTGGCCTCATAGAATAATATTTTGGAAAAAAGTCGTTGAGGCCTAAAATACAATTAAGTTTTCAGTTTTTACTTTCGGAAATAAAATCGAAAGAGTTAGGCTTCCGCCAAATGACAAATAAAGTCTAAGTTCCAATTCCTTTTGCCATTAAAGTAGCTAAGAGTGGTATAATAAGCATGATGGCCAGTTGAATACGGACTAATAATTTGATATTACTTGGAATGTCAATCATTTCACTTTCTTGACCTTTTCGGTTTTTAGTAAAAAAAACGGTGGGATAAATAGATAATAGACCAACGATAACGGCTAGTCCGACTTTGACATGAAAAATCCAATTACCGGAATAAAATTCAGCAGGTTTGCCCACGCCAAACCATAGGGTCAAACCTGCTGCTACCACCAAAACAGCACTAATTCCATAAACAGCATCTATTCGTGCCAAACGAGTAATGGCTGCTCTACTCATTTGGGGCTTTAATAGGAGGTGTTCACTAGTGAGTGCCCCAATCCAAAAGAATAATGCTATGAAATGGATGTATCTAAGGAGTATTTCAGTGATCATTTAGTTGTGCTTTTATTATACCAATTCCAGCCTGCGAGCAGGCACGGTTTCGGACAAACTACTTATATCAGCTTTTTATTTTATTGTTTCCTCTAAGTACAACTACAGCAAGTGGTGGAAGGTTTAAAGATATTTTTTGTTTCCTTCCATGCAATTCCTCCGCTTGTACCTGAATGATTTCATTTTTGTGGTTTCCGGTACCACCATAGGAGTGATCATCACTATTTAATACTTCTTTCCATGAACCGCTAAATGGTATGCCAAGGTCATAGCCATTGCGTGGAATTGGGGTTAGGTTACAGATAACTAAGATGACTTCATCTTCTGCATTCCCCTTCCTTATATAAGAGAGTACGCTATTTTTGTAATCACTAATGTCTATCCATTCAAATCCTTCCCCCTCAAATTGTTTTTCGTATAGTGCAGGAGTATTTCTGTAAAGTTTATTCAAATCCTTGATAAGGTTTTGAACACCTTTATGATAACCATATTGCAATAAATCCCAAGCCAAGCCTTTCTCGAAGTTCCACTCAGAAGTTTGCCCGAATTCACCCCCCATAAACAACAATTGAGTACCTGGATGAGTAAACATGTAAGTATATAAGGCACGTAAGTTGGCAAAACGTTGCCACTCATCACCTGGCATACGATCCATTAAAGAACCTTTGCCATGTACAACTTCATCGTGAGAAAGTGGAAGCATGAAGTTTTCTGTAAAGGCATAAACTAAGCTAAAAGCGATACTATTATGGTGGTAACTACGGTGTACGGGATCATTTTTGAAATAACCTAAAGTATCGTGCATCCAGCCCATCATCCACTTTTGGCCAAATCCCAGTCCACCTGTATAAGTGGGCCTAGATACGCCAGTCCATGCAGTAGATTCTTCTGCTATGGTCGTCACATCTGGGTATTCCTTATACACGGTTTCATTAAACTCTTTTAGGAATGAAATGGCTTCTAAATTTTCATTACCTCCGTATTTATTTGGAATCCACTGGCCTTCTTCTCTTGAATAATCAAGATATAGCATGGATGCTACAGCATCTACACGTAAGCCATCTGCATGGAATTTATCCAACCAGAATAAAGCATTTGAGATCAAGAACGAACGAACCTCAAATCTACCATAATTGAAAATACAACTCTTCCAATCTGGGTGAAAACCCAATTTGGGATCGGAATGATCATATAAGTGAGTCCCATCAAAATCTGCTAAACCATGGGCATCAGCTGGGAAGTGGGAGGGTACCCAATCTAGAATAACACCAATACCCGCTTGGTGGAATGCATCCATCAAATACATAAAATCTTCTGGAAGGCCAAAGCGGCTAGAGGGGGCAAAATAGCCTGTTATTTGATAACCCCAAGATGGAAAATAAGGGTGTTCCATCACTGGCATAAATTCCACATGCGTAAAGCCCATCTCTTTGACGTAAGTCACCATCTCTTCTGCCATTTCACGATAACTCAAAGATTCTAGGCCGCCTAGTTTTTTTCTCCACGAACCAATATGCACTTCATAAACAGAATAGGGTTTATCTAAACCTTGTGTATTTTTTCTATTCTTCATCCAGTGTTTGTCCTTCCAATCATAGTCGAACTCCCATACAACTGAAGCTGTATTCGGTGGAATTTCCCAGAATAAAGCAAATGGATCACCTTTTGACAAATGACGGCCATCTTGCGAAAGGATATGATATTTATAAAGTTTACCTTTTCCAACACCAGGAATAAACCCTTCCCAGATGCCGGAACCATCCCAACGCGCAGATAGGGGATGTGAATTGCGATCCCAATTATTAAAATCACCAATTACGGATACTTCTCGCGCGCTAGGTGCCCACACAGCAAACTGTGTACCCCATTCGCCATCAACTTGAATGATGTGGCTACCTAATTTTTCGTAAATACGGTAATGCTTTCCAGAACGGAAAAGGGTGATATCATAATCAGTTAATAAACTGTGGTTCTTTACATTTGCCATTGGTTCGTTTTTTGATCAGGTGTGTAAAGATATAAAACTTCGTGTGTTTTTTACACTAACTATTTGAAAAGACCTTTCAAAATTAGAAAAACTATTTTGGAGAGTTATTTTTTTAAAGATAATTTTCATAAGTTCTATTACACAAAGTGTATGAAACATAAGTAGACTATTAGTAATTTAGTGGAAACTAATTTTTAAGTTGTATGAAATTGAAGCTCGTTTCACTCATTATCGTTTCACTTTTTTTCTATAGCTTTTACCAATTAGATCAGGCTAAGCCTACTATATTAGAAGAGTTGATGGATGTAAAAGAGATGACGCTCAATTTGCCTTTGGATAGCATCATTGCATTGAAAAATAGTGGAGAGTTATTTGCTGCACAATTATCCTATAAAACCAAAACTAAGGTCAAACGCCATTGGAATATTAGACTCAAAACAAGGGGTAAGTATCGAAAAAGGGTATGTGCTATTCCTCCATTAAGTATTCGATTTTCTAAAGATGAATTAAAGGCGGAAGGATTTAGAAAACACAAGAAAATCAAATTAGTGACGCCCTGTTTGAGCAATTGGGAGTCGAATGAATATATTTTAAAAGAATATTTAGCTTATAAGTTGTTCGAGTTAATTTCTGACAAGCACTTGCGAACCCAAATTGTAAGAATCAAGTATAAAAATACCATCAATAATAAAAGTATGAAACGTTATGGTATCCTCATAGAAGATGAAGATGAGATGGCGGACCGCTTTGATGCTAAGCTTTGTGAAGATTGTTTTAATTATAATGAGAGTAAAATTGATCAACAAATTATTCGTAAGATTAACTTGTTTCAGTTTATGATTGGCAACACCGATTATTCTCTAAAGTTGTTAAGAAATATAAAACTCCTAATTCCTAACGATGGTAGTGCCGCATTTTTAGTACCCTATGATTTTGACTTTTGTGGCCTAGTCAACGCACCTTATGCCATTCCTGACCCCAATTATAATTTGAAAAATTGTAGAGAAAGACGTTTCCTTGGAAGTAGTGAAGAAGATGATTATTCTAATCTGGTTAAATCTATTTTTAAAGAGCGAGAGAAAGATATTTTGGTATACGTTGACCAATTTAGTAAGCTTAGTAAAGCGACTAGAGCTGATATTTTAGCTTATTTAGAAAGCTTTTATGAATGTATAGAAAAAGAAGAATTGTTAAATTATACACCTGAAAATATACGGCTCAAAGAGTTAGAAAAAAAGAAAGGCTAAGTTTCTTCTATTTTCCATATCATCATAGATCGATCATCGCTAGCTGAAATAAGGTAATAATGATGCTTTGACCAATGCAGGTGATTCACAGAATTGATATGCCCATAGTCTCGAATACTTTCGAGTACTTTTAAGAGTTTATAATTTTTTGCATCCCATATTTTTATGGTTTTGTCTCTACTTGCTGTCGCAAAATATTTTCCTTCAGGGTGAAATTGAATGTCATTGATAGTAAACCAGTGGGCCGCCTGTTCAGAAATAATGGCTTTACTTTCCAAGTCCCAAACCTTCAGCATAGCATCTCTACTTCCTGAGATTAGAACTGGCTGGGTTGGGTGAAAACGAACACTAAAGACGGAATTATCATGTGCTGCCGTGAATTGATATTTCAGGCCTAATGTTTTTGCGTCTAATAGGTAGATGTTATTGTCGCTTGAGCCAACAGCTATCTCGCTTCGTTCTTCACTATAATCTATACTTCTTAAACTTTGGTGACTGAGGAAAATACTCTCCGTTATTCTTTGTTCACTGATTGACCATTTGCATAATTTCCCCTGTCCTCCGAGCGTGATAATACTATCTTTTACCCTACAAATTCCGAAAACACCTTTTTCATGTGCCTGCACATTCATGGTTTGTTCTGGTATTTTAAGATGGACCCAATGTACACCACCATGCATATTGCCTGCCACAATGATGCCCTCTTTTTTTAAGTGACATAAGGAAAAGACTTGTGCTTCTATTTTTGCTAGTAAATGTCCTAATTCAGGTGCTTCCAGATCCCATTCTACAATCCATCCTTCTCCAGCAGCTGAAATCAATTGTTGATCTTTTACTCCATTTGCTACAGCATAAATAGCCGCTTTATGACCAGTTAATTGTGCTATTTTTGTGGTTTTTATAATCATCTTTTAATTTAGGGATGAAATGGGCTTTAAAATACATAACTTCCTATTTAATTTTTGGAGTACTAATGTATTTTATTTCTTATGAGTAAGCCTATTAAATGAGTTTGTATCATTTAGCTCCATAACGAATCACAATTAGGGCTGCTCAATTCAATAACTTTAAATCATCAAACTTGGTTTACTAAATTCGTTCAATGCCATTATTTTATCACCGTCAACTAACTCCAGCTGGAGAATTAGGCATCTGGAAAATTGAAGAATCGGAAGATTTTTTTGCCTCGCAATTGGCGCTTTCTTCCAAAGAAAAAGAACAACTCGCTACCATGAAGGGGGCTCGACGCGTACAGTGGTTTGCCGTAAGGCAACTCGTACATATTATGTCAGGTAGAGAAAAACGAGGCGCCTTTATCAAAGACGAATTTGGTAAACCTCGTTTGGAATACTCTCCATTTGATATCTCAATTAGCCATTCAGGTGAATATGCAGCAGCAATAGCAGCGCCTTATTCTGTAGGAATTGATATCCAAAGAATTGTTGGTAAAATAGAACGTATTGCCCACAAATTTATGCGCCCAATCGAAGCAGATAGCTTAAAAGATAGTACTAAGATAGAGCATTTGCATGTTTATTGGGGGGCAAAAGAGGCGCTTTACAAAGCCTATGGAAGAAGAGCATTAGATTTTTGCCAGCATATTCTTATCGATCCATTTACTTATGATTTGGAAAACAATTCTTTTACAGGTCAAGTCATCAAAGAGGATTTCAGCGCATTCTATCAATTAGAATATGAACGGATTGATCAACAAATATTAGTATACGCTCGAGCAATGAACGCGGCTTCTGATTACCCATAAATTCAAGTGCCTTGTCGGTAGGTATTTTGCTTTTAGGAATAGTGTTAAAAACTATCTTTCTTATGCGCATTTTATGGAGCAAGCCTTTCTTTACCAAATAAGATTCAACTAGTATATAAAATGAGAACTGAATTTCACCAACTTCTATATCTGCTAAGCAGGTATATACTTTTCTAATGGTATAATCTATTTTGATCATCAATCTTCTCTTTAACGCTGGGGGTATGCAGATCTGCAATTTTATATCCAAATAGGATTAGGGTAACGAGCGCTCTTATCTTTTTTACTTGCAGAGGAAATGCATAAAATGGCGATAAATTGTCTTTTGGCGACTAAGAAGCACACGCTTTCTTTTTCGCTCCTTCAAATCTATGATATGTTTCTTGGCTTGGATAGGATGGAACTATTGAAACCAGCTTACTAAGCAAAAATGAGATGATCTCTTCAATTATGCTTTTAAAATAAAAGGAAATGCATTTGCGTCAAGCGCAAATAGCAGCACAACCGAAAGCTCAACCTCAACCTTTTGCCAAAGCTGGGTTAAGCATTTGAGTAGCTCATGGTTTATATTTGATTACTCTGTTGCAAATATTTGATCAAAATTTGCAAAAGATTTAAACTCAATCGCATTACCACTTGGATCATAGAAAAACATAGTGGCCTGCTCACCAACTTCTCCTTCAAACCGCACGTAAGGTTCTATAATAAATTCTGTACCGATAGAAGTTAGCTTTTCTGCTAATGCTTTCCATTCATCCATTTCTAGGATTGCACCAAAATGTTTAACAGGCACTTTTTTGCCATCTACTGCATTGGTTATAGCATCTGGATGCTCACCATCTACTAGGTGAGCCGAAATTTGGCTTCCCCAGAAATTGAAATCAATCCAACGCTCGGCTGTTCTTCCAACCGTACAGCCCAACAAGTCTTCATAGAATTCTCTTGTCTTTTTTAAATCGGTAACTGGAAATGCTAAATGAAAAGGTTGCATGACTTTAATTTTCTATTTTTTGAAAAAGGGAAGTAATTTTTTGATGATCACTAAAGTATGATTTTTTATGGTAAAAAGAGTGTTGAATAATAGGTTAAGTGCTCGTATAAAATTGCACGTACAATAAAAGACTCAGACTAAAAAAGTAAGTTACTGACGATCAAAAAGTGATACACAGTTTTTGGAGTAGCTCAATGCTGTCCGTCTTTGACTGACATCTTATGATACCAATATTTTAGCCTTGCTCGTAAAAGTTAAGTAATGTTTATTTGGGGGAAGCATTATTTTTGTAATTTAATTTTAATTTTAGTTGCAATGTGCCAAAGATTACATCATGTATGGCAATTGAAGCTTTATTTTATTTGTATATTTGATTAGTTTGATCTTGTCATTAAAATTATCCATTCGCAATGAAAATAAAATGGCCCATAATAGCCCTATTTTTTTGCGTTATTCTGTTTGCGCACACATTTGAAAGTTGCCAACCTTCTAAATCGATGCAAAGCTTTGGGCAAAAGCGACTTCCAGAAGTAGTTGACTTTAATTTTCATGTAAAGCCTATTTTATCTGATCGTTGTTTTAAATGTCATGGCATGGATGATCAGACAAGAGAGGCGGGGCTTCGCTTAGATACGAAGGAAGGCGCATTTATGGCACTAGGCAATGCCAAGGATCATTATGCTATTATTCCTAATGATGCAGTGAATAGCACTTTAGTGGAACGTATTTATACGGCGGATCCTACTTCCGTAATGCCACCCCCTGAGTCCAATTTGACGCTTACAGATTTTGAAAAGGCCTTATTAAAAAAATGGATAGTGCAAGGCGCACAATGGAAAAAGCATTGGTCTTTTATTCCTATTCAAAAGCCAACTGTTCCGAAGGTGGAGGATGAAGACTGGGTGCATAACGAAATCGATCATTTTATTTTGCGAAAGCTAGAAAACAATGGCATAAAGCCGAGTCCTCTGGCTTCAAAAGAGATGTTAATTCGCAGGTTAACTTTCGATCTTACGGGACTGCCGCCAAGCTTAGAAGAGGTGGATAACTATTTGAATGATGATTCTATAGATGCCTATGAAAAAGTAGTAGATCGCCTTTTGGCCTCTCAGGCTTACGCCGAAAGAATGACCACAGAATGGCTTGATTTGGCAAGATATGCAGATACACATGGCTATCAAGACGACTTAGAGCGTACCATGTGGCCTTGGCGGGATTGGGTGATTCACGCTTACGCGAAAAATATGCCTTTTGACGAATTTGTAAGATGGCAGTTGGCTGGTGATATGTTGCCTGATCCTAGCAAAGAACAGATTATAGCAACTGCTTTTAATCGAAATCATAAAATTACACAAGAAGGTGGCGTGATTCCGGAAGAGTATCGTACGGAGTATGTGGCAGATCGTGCGCAGACTTTTGGTACGGCCTTCTTAGGATTGACCATGGAATGTGCTCGCTGTCATGATCATAAATATGATCCCATCTCTCAAGAAAATTATTACCAATTATTTAGCTTTTTTAATAATGTTCCAGAACATGGACTTATTGAAAAATATGGAGGTATTCCTAACCCTTCTATGATTTTGACCAAAGAAGAAATGGCAACAACGCTTTCATTTATCAATAACTTGGATACGGTTCCAGAAGTACAACTTTTGGTCATGGATGAAATGCAAGAGCCTCGACAGACCTATGTGTTAAATAGAGGGGCATATGATCAGCCTACAGTAGCGGTAAAGCCCAAAACCCCTGAATCCATTTCTAGTTTTCCAAAGGAATTGCCAAGAAATCGCCTAGGATTGGCTGATTGGCTGCTGAGTAAAGAAAACCCCCTCATGGCGAGAGTAACTGTAAATCGTTTTTGGCAATTAATTTTTGGACAAGGAATTGTAGGTACGCCTGATGATTTTGGTAATCAAGGATCATTACCTACCCATCCTGAATTACTAGATTGGTTGGCGACCTATTTCATGGAAAACGAATGGAATGTAAAACAAACCATTAAGTATATCGTGCAATCTTCAACTTATCAACAAAGTGCGAAAATACGCCCAGAATTGCTCGAAATTGACCCTGATAATGAACTTTTAGCTAGGGCTCCCAGAACTCGTCTCTCTGCCGAGATGATCCGAGACCATGCATTAGCCACAAGTGGTTTGCTGGTGAAAAAAGTAGGTGGGCCAAGTGTCAAACCTTATCAACCAGAAGGCCTGTGGGCTGAAAAGACAGGTGGTGGTGGTGGAAGTACTGCAAAATATATCGAAGATGATGGTGACAAGCTTTATCGCCGAAGTTTATACACCTTCTGGAAAAGAACAGTTCCGCCGCCAAGTATGATGACCTTTGATGCAGCCTCACGTGATTTTTGTACAGTTAAAAGACAAAATACAAGTACGCCATTACAGGCATTAGTCTTGATGAATGATCCTCAGATTTTGGAAGCTTGCAGGGTAATGACTTATCAAGCCATCGAAAAGAATGAAAATTTAGACGATAGAATTGCTTACATGTTTAGAAAAGTAACTTCCAGAAGACCAAATGCTGAAGAGTTAGATATCCTAGTTAACTATTATAAAGAAGAGTTACAACAGTTTGAAAGTCAGCCAGAAAATGCTGAGCAATATCTCGCTGTAGGTGCTTATAAACAGAAAGAAGTATTATCAATCCCCGAAATGGCAGCTTACACTATTGTAGCCAATGCCATTTTCAATTTAGATGAGGCCATTACCAAAAGCTGACCTCATAAGTTGTTGGCTGAAAGGGCCAACAACCTTTTTGTATAATATTAAATCATACTTTCCTTCTATATACGAGTATGTTTAATTTTCTACTACCTAGAAACCAAAGCTTTGAAAACTATAGTGTTCGATTGGATCAGTCACTTAGCTCGCTAAGCTCCATCATGAGGCCCAAGCCAAAACCCTGCCTTTGCTGGCAGGCAGGCTCAAGTTGTTGATTTTCCCTTTGAATAAAATTTAAACATACGCTTAAATCAAAGAAAATGAGCAAAATACTAGAGAACAGATCGTTAAATATGAATCGTCGGGCTTTTTTATCTAAAACAAGCGTAGGTATTGGTGTAGCTGCATTGGGGACTTTGTTAGGCGTTAATTTATTTAGGTCTAATGAGAGTGGGATTATCACGGAGGCAGGCGCTAGAGGAAGTTTAGGTTTACCACACTTTGCACCTAAAGCAAAACGAGTTATTTACCTCTTTCAAAGCGGTGGACCTTCCCAATTAGAATTATTTGATTACAAACCGCAGCTGAATAAAATGAGGGGGCAGGAGTTACCCGAATCTGTTAGAAACGGACAACGATTGACAGGGATGACTTCTGGCCAAGACGCTTTTCCATTAGTCGGTTCTAACTTTGGTTGGAATCAAGTGGGCTCGAATGGGACACATGTGAGTGAGCTTTTGCCTTATATTGGCAAAATAGCTGATGATATTTGTATTGTCAGGTCAATGTATACCGAAGCGATTAACCATGATCCTGCTATTACCTTCTTTCAGACAGGTTCGCAACAACCTGGGCGTCCTAGTATGGGCTCTTGGTTGAGCTATGGACTAGGGAGCACAAATGAAAATTTACCCACCTTCTGTGTTCTATTGTCTAGGGGGACAGGGCGTCCGAATGGACAACCCCTTTATTCTCGTCTTTGGGGAAATGGCTTTTTACATTCTTTACATCAAGGCGTACAATTTAGAGCAGGGAAAGATCCTGTACTGTATCTCAAGAATCCAGATGGTATGGATAGCCTCGGAAGAAGAAGAATGTTGGACAAATTAGCAGCACTCAATCATAAACAACTGGAAGAGTTTGGCGATCCAGAAATTACGACCCGAATTGCCCAGTATGAAATGGCGTATCGTATGCAAACATCTGTGCCAGAGGTTATGGACATTACCAATGAGCCAGAATATATTTATCGCATGTATGGACCAGATGCGATGCAGCCAGGTACTTATGCTGCTAATTGTCTGCTTGCGCGAAAATTGATTGAGCAGGATGTCCGTTTTGTACAGCTATACCACATGGGCTGGGATCAGCATGATAATCTTCCTTCTGCGATTGCTCGTCAGGCGAAAGATGTAGACCAGGCATCTGCTGCATTAGTTTTGGATTTGAAACAAAGAGGTTTACTGGATGAAACCCTAGTGATTTGGGGAGGAGAATTTGGCCGAACCAATTACTCTCAAGGGGTATTGACCGATGCCAACTATGGACGGGATCATCATCCTCGCTGCTTTACTATTTGGATGGCAGGTGGTGGTATCAAGCCAGGAATAGCATATGGCGAAACAGATGAGTTTGGATACAACATTGTGAAAGATCCTGTACACGTTCATGATTTCCAAGCGACTGCCCTTCACTTATTAGGTGTTGATCATGAAAAACTAACCTATAAGCATCAAGGGCGTAGATATCGATTAACAGATGTGCACGGTCGTATTATGCACGATCTTTTAGCTTAAAGTAAGCGAATGCAAAGAAGAAAATTTATACAGCAAACTTTTCACGCCTTATTAGGTTCGACTTTGAGTACTTCCCTAATGGGGTACTCTTTAGATGCTTTTAAGGATATTATTATTGGCCATGGTACCCATCAGTATAAGGTCGATTTGAATTGGGGGGCTTTAAATGCCCAGTATTATCCTGTGAATGATTGCCATGAAATGGTTCAAGATTCTAAAGGACGAATAGTACTCTTAACTAATCACACTAAGAACAATATCATTATCTATGATAAAGCGGGGCGTTTATTGGAAGTTTGGGGTACAGATTACCCCGGTGCTCATGGACTGAGTTTGAGCGTAGAAAATGGAGAAGACTTTTTGTATATCTGTGATAATCATCGTCATGAAGTGATCAAGACTACGATCAATGGGAAGGTAGTAATGACACTTCCTTATCCAAAGGATAGCGGCAAATATGAAAAGGCAGATCAGTATATTCCCACAGAATCAGCTATTGCTCCAAACGGAGACATATATGTAGCAGATGGTTATGGGCAGCAATACATCATGCACTATGATGCAAAAGGGAATTTGAAAAATATTTTTGGTGGCAGGGGAGAAGGAGAAGCACATTTTGATAATGCACATGGTATTTGTATCGATGATAGAGATTCCAATAATCCTACTTTACTTATCACTGCTCGACAGCAAAATAAACTGAAACGTTTTTCACTAGATGGTAAATTGTTAGACATTACCCACTTGCCAAATGCTTTTATATGCAGGCCGGTAGTGCATGGTAAAGAGCTGTATTTAGCCACTTTGGTGTCTAAATTGCCTTTTAATTCTCAATCTGGATTTGTATGCATTTTGAATGAAAGAAACGAATTAATTTCTGTTCCAGGCGGTAGCCAGCCTATTTATGAAAATGGGAAGTTAAAGGCTTTACACCAAACCATTAAAGTATTTCAGCATCCGCATGATGTTTGTGTGGATGATGATGAAAACCTATACGTGGCACAGTGGAATTCAGGAAGAACTTACCCTATTAAGCTAATTCGAGTAAGTGGCTAGCCAAAATTGCTTGGATAATAAAATTCTTGCCTGCGGGCAGGCAGGTTCTAGCCTAACTACTTATAAAGAGAAGATGAATCAACTTAATAAACATATTGCCATTTACTGTTCGCTCTTGTTTAGTTCCAATTTATTTGGACAACAACTAGCACAATTGAATGACTTTCAACTAGCTGCACCTCTGGTGCAATTTGAATCTCAGCTTTTTCAAGAGGATTTGACTATAAGCGCATCGGTTTATTTTCCAGATGCTTATATCACCTATACCATTGATGCATCAGAGCCCAATGCTGATTCTGAACCTTGGAATGGAAGTTTAACGATCACCCAAAATACGCTTCTAAAAGTACAAGCTTTTCATCCTGAATGCCAAGCAAGCGAATTGATAGAAATTCCCTTTTTTAAAGTCAATGCTATAACAGATATTCAAAAGGCGAAATTGGCTAAGGAGCCTTCTCCTAAATACCCAGGAAAAGGAGCTAAAGCTTTATTCGATTTAAAAAAGGGAAGTTTGAATTTTCGCGAAAGCGCATGGATGGGATTTGAAGGAGAAGAGGTAGAAGTACATTTAGAATTCCAGAAGAAGCGTTCTATTCAAAAGGTGACGGCATCCGTTTTAGAAGATCATGCCTCTTGGATTTTTGCACCTTCTGCAATGATAGTTTGGATTTCAAAAGATGGAAAGAATTATGAAAAGGTGGAAGAACAAATATTTCCTTTGTTAAAAGAGAATCTATCTTCTGGTCTTAAATTTCTGAGTACAAATATGGATGAAATAAAGACCAAATATTTGAAAATACAGGTAAAATCCATCCCTGCTATTCCTGAATGGCACCAAGGAAGTGGCGGGAAAGGGTGGCTATTTATTGACGAAATATTAATTGATTAAGTATGGAAGCAGCCTATTTTATTGGTCGTTTTCACCCATTGGTGGTTCACCTTCCTATTGGATTTTTGTTATTGGCATTGCTGATGCAATGGGCCTCTTCCTATGAACGTTTTGCTCATTTGCGATCAGCTGTTCGCTTTGCTCTATTTTGGGCAATGCTTGGATCTTTAGCTGCGGCGATAATGGGGTATCTACTTTCTTTAGAGGGTGGTTATGAGGGGAGTACTCTTAGTTGGCATAAATGGACAGGTGTTGGTCTTACGGTATTGACAGTTGGGCTTTATTTTGCTTCGCGCCATTGGGCAGACAAGAATAGTTGGACACGTTTTAAAATGCCCATGTTCTATGGAGCAGTTGTTTTATTAGGTATTACAGGGCATTTTGGAGGAGTGCTAACGCATGGCTCACAATACTTGACAGAGTATTCGCCTATTCAGTTGGCTTCCGCAAATACAACTTCAGGTGACCTTCTTGTAGTAGAAAAAGTGGAGGAGGCTGAAATATATACCCACCTTATTCAACCCATTTTGAATTCAAAGTGTGTCAGTTGTCATAATATTAATAAAACGAAGGGGCGTTTATTGATGGATACACCGGAGGGATTGAGCAAGGGGGGCAAGCATGGTCCAGTTTTTAAAACAGGAAAGCCTTTTGAAAGCGCTTTGATTCATCGAATCTTATTGCCAGAAACAGACCGTTTGCATATGCCACCTGTCGGCAAAAATCAAATTACCACAGAGGAGCTATCTCTTTTACAGTGGTGGATTGATATGGGCGCTCACTTCAATTTAAAGGTTCGAGAGGTTGATCTACCTGAGCCTATCAAAGCCATTATCCAGTCTAGAATAAAATCTGAAGATCAGCTTTTAGTAGAACGTATTGCACCCCTAAGTAATAGCAAATTAGGAGCTATTCAAAAAGCAGGTGTTAAGATTTATCGAATGGGGCAAAATTCTCCTCTTTTAGAAGCAGATATGGCGCATCAGGAGGTGACAAAAGATCAATTAAATGCTTTACAAAAAGCTTCCGCGCAACTAATAGAATTGGATCTTGCTTATTCCAGTATTTCTGATGAATGGCTTGGTGAACTTAAAAAATTTACTAATCTACGAAAGCTGTCACTTCAGCATACTTCCATTTCTGATGAGGGACTTCGTCAGTTAAGCTCTCTACAGAACTTGCGTTCATTGAATCTTTATTCTACCAAAGTCAGTAGCGCTAGTTTAGCAATCCTTAAACTTTTGCCAAACTTAAAAAGTGTCTATTTGTGGCAAACGGATATTCCGGCAGAAGAAGCTTTGGCTTTCGCCAAATCGAACGCTAAGGTGGAGGTGATCACTGGCTATGAGCAAGATGATACCTTCTCTTCTGTTCAATTAAAACCACCACTTATTTTGGCTGATCAAGATCTGTTTACAGATACCCTGACTATCGATCTAAAGCTGACTTTTGGGGAAGTAAATATTCATTACACTACAGATGGGCGCATACCAACAGAAAAGGATGCAAAGTTTGAGGAAGCCATCCTGATTGATTCCTCAACCTTGATTCGTGCAGTAGCTGTCAAAGAAGGCTGGCAAGCCAGCGAAATTGCCGAAAGGCAATTTGTGAAAATTCGATATGAACCCAAAGACATTCGATTAAATATCCCCCCAAATCCTCGCTATGCTGCTAATGGTCCAAAATCACTCACCGATAAATTAAAAGGTAGTGATCAGTTTACAGATGGCCTATGGATGGGATGGGAAAAACAAAATGTAGAAGCTGTTATAGACCTCGGAAAGCTGAGTGATGTGTCTAAAATAACGGTAAGTGCACTTGAAAATACACAAAGCTGGATTTTCTTCCCAAGAGGAATGGAAGTATGGATATCCAAAACTGGAGCTAAATACCGAAAAGTAGCTTCGTCTAATTATCCAGAACCAAAAGAACCAACAAATCCATCGACTAGAATCTTTACCGAATCTTTCGCATCTACAGATGCTCGCTATATCAAATTAAAAGTGAAAAGCCAATTGACGAACCCCAAATGGCACGCAGCACCAGGTGGCGCTAGCTGGGTATTCTTAGATGAAATTTTGGTGGAATAGCTTTTGGTTTTTTTAACTTATTGGTTAAAAGGGAGTTAAGTGGATCAAGAGAAAGTGATAGAATCTTGACAGATATTTAAATTGAAGCATTAAATCACTTTAATTTATTTATCATGTTACTAAAACTATCATTTTTGACTCTTACTATTGGAGTGTTTTTTATTGGTTTAGAGTGGGAGGAACAACTGGAGATTATTGATCATTACGAAGAGGGATTACAAGTTGCACAGCAAGAAGATAAACCTATTTTTTTGCTTTTTACAGCTCATTCTTGCTCTAATAATCAAGCTATAAATGCTTGCTTAAGAGATAATCAGGAGATAATAAACTTACTACATGAAGATTTTATTACTATTCGGCTGAGAGTAGATGATTCAAAACCTTTAGCAAAAGTTGAAAAAGTCGAAATCGAAGGAAAGCAAATTAGTTTAAAAACCTATGGACAGAAATGGGCTGCTTTGGAAAAGCTCATGTTTAATCAGAATGTCCAGCCACTGGGTGTTATTCTTGACCAACAAGGAAATCAATTATCAGAAACAATGGTGTATAATGCGTTAAAAGACCGATTGCTATTTGAATTGCAAAATAATCGATAATGATTGTGGTAACTTTGAGCGGTATAACAACTCAAACCGCTCAAAGCCACCCCTTACATCAGTACAAAGTTATTTAAAAATTACTATCGCCACCATTCTTACTATCGCTATTTCTAATCTTAGAACGACGATTTTGCTGTTTGAAATCTAACTTACCAAACTTATAGCGAAGCGAGAAACCAAAAGATTGGAAAGGAATACTGAAGTTGTTTCTTTGATAAAACCCATCTCCTGTAGTTTCACTAGGAAAAGATTTATTAAGGTTGAAAGGTTCTACTATTCTCAACCCTAAGCTGAAGGCTTTGTTAAATTCTTTCAAGACTCCAAAGCTGTATAGAGAAAATGCAGCACGTGAACCTTGAATACTTTGGCGAGGAGAACGGAAAAAGCCAAACCCTTCCACTTTCCAATTATCCGGTAGTGTAAGTGTTGTACTAAAGTTCGTATTCCAAAGAACTGCACTATTTTGCAGATCAATGCCTTCTACTGTACTCTGGGTGTTATAGGTGAAAAGGTTAAAACCTCCACGGATCACCCATTTTTTCCAAAGGGTAGCAGAACCAAAGAAATTAAAACCAACAGAATTATTTTCACCAATATTCAAGTAGGATGTTTCTGAAACCTGTGTTTCTGAATTCAGTGTGGTATAGTTTTCAATAATATCAGTCGTACGGCGGTAGAATACAGATCCATTAAGTACGACACCCTTGATAAAGGTATTGTAGCTTAATTCGAATTGGTCCGTTAGTTCTGGTTCTAAATCAGGGGAGCCATAAGTAATATTCTGTGTGTCAGAAAAGTTGATAAATGGATTGATAAAGAATAAACTTGGGCGTTGAATTCTTTTATTGTAAGACAATTTTAAGGTCTGGAAACCTTTGAATTTTCTACTCAAGATAACACTCGGTAGGAAGTTGTCATAGTCATTCGCAAAGCTTTCTGAATCATTTTCAAAGTCGCCCAGAATATCAGTTCTTTCATAGCGGACACCTGCAACTGCTCCCCAGTTTTTACCCATTTTTACATTGAAGGATACATAACCAGCATAGACATTTTGCACATAATTGAAGATATTGGAACGCAATGGGTCAATTTGCCCAGTTGTATTATCCAAATAGTCATAATCGCTATCAATATTTCTGAAGATACCTTTAACACCCGTTTCAAGCTTAATGCCATTTTCGAATGGGTGGACATAGTCTGTTTGTACAGTTGTTTCTAAGTTGAGGCCTTCATTTGTATTGGTAATGTCGCGGAAAAGAAAATCCTGATTACCAGATTGATCAACTTCATCATCTCTTGTGCTGATGGCACCACTCAATTGAAGGGCGAAAGTCCATTCTTGCTCTGGATTTTTATAGGTTTTACGATAGTCTGTTGTCCAATCGAAGCTGGAGCGGAAACTACGGGAATCGTTACTACGAAGAATGGTTTGATCTAATGCTGTATTTTCGACATCAGTATCTCCATCACGTCTATTTCCGAAACCTCTAAAAGAGAAAGAAGTTGAAATACTATTATAGGCATTAATATCGTAAAAAGCACCAATGCTGGCATTAGGGCCATAGGTCTGGGAGGAGGTGGTCCCTCTTTGCTCCAATCTTTCTAACTGATCTCCAGTAGAATCTACTCTTAAAAAGGTGAAAGTACCATTACGAGGCCAAGAGAACCAAGATCCTGCATTGAAATTCATTCCAAAGCGACCTTTAGCAACAGACATATTCAAATTAGCATTATTTTGACGCGTGCCCAGAGAAGTATTTAACCCACCCGTAAAACCTTCAATGCTCTTTTTCTTTGTAATAATATTGATAATACCAGCAGAACCCTCCCCATCATATTTAGCAGTGGGGGTAGTTACGACTTCGACTTTCTTAATCTGATCAGCTGGGATAGCTTGTAAAGCTTCAGAAATATTTCCTGCAAAAATGGTGGATGGTTTACCATTAATTAGTATTTGTACATTCGAGGATCCTCGTAGAGATACATTCCCTTCAAAATCGACTGTTAAAAGAGGTACTCTTCTCAACAAATCGGTGGCATCACCACCTTGGGAAGAAATATCTTTCTCTGCATTGTAGACAATTTTATCAATCTTATTTTCGATGATTGCAGATTGCCCAGTTACCTCCACTTCTTCTAAGTTGATTCCCTCTGCAGACAAATAAATGGTTTCTAAATCTGTATCTGGTTTCTTTAAGGTTAGTTCTATATTTTTCAGGGTCTTGGTTTCATAGCCTAAGAAAGAGAATACAATGGAATATTTTCCTGTTTTTACATTCTCCATTTTAAATTGACCATCTTCATCACTGATTACACCATCTACCTCTCTGTCCATAGCATCTAACAAAACGATAGTTGCAAATTCAATAGGTGCACCACTTGTTGTGTCAATTAATTCCCCACTAATATTTCCTTTCATGGAAGGGCCTTTTTTGTAATTTCCACCACCACCCCATTGTGGCCGTTGTGCAAAAGCGGTCATACAAAAGAATAAACATAAGTTAATGAATACTAGTCTTTTCATGCGAGTACAATACTTTCATTAATTAAAAAATAGTAGCTCAAACGAGGTAAACACATAGCATGTTCACCCAATTCATTGTGTTCAAAATTGCTTACAATTAGAGGCAAGTTGCTCTTTGTTTGAGTTGCGAAAGTAGGAAAAGCTCACTTGCAGATGAAAACTGCAATATTTGTATGATCGACGAGAACGATAAAGGCTAGCTACCATACTGAATTTGGTTTTGCCAATTCAGCTTTGCTGACTGCCAAGATTAGGTCAGGTAGGTCATATTCATACTGCTGATTAATGGTTTTTCTTTTTTATTGAAAAACAACCATTTTATTTCAGTATAAATATCCAATTTGGAAAATTGTTCTATTAATTGTGGATTTATTTTGCATAAGTATCTACATTCTGACCTTTAGACAGCAAATTTACTTTTGGTAAGTGTAAATAAATGAAACCTATTATTACTAAAAGAGTATACAAGCGTATCTAAGTGTCCTTCCCAGAAAGCTATGTAGTCAGTTGATGTTGGTTGTTTTTACAGTTTGGTGTTGATCTCCTACTTGGAAGAAAATCTTTTATCACTTATTTTAGAAAAAATTAAGCAGATGAAATACTTATATCTCCTTGCATTTTATTTATTATCACTCTCTTGCTTAGCGCAAAAATCATATTCTTTGCTTTGGGATCATTATTATTCTCCAATGGCGGCAGGAGAGAGCCTCTTAACGGCAAATAGAATAGCCTCTGATGCACTTTGGAAAGTACTTCCTGCCAAACTCACCGATGAAACTACTCGTAAGCAGCGCAGGCTAGGACGGCTTTATCGAGCTGCCAAGTTCTTATTCTTAGAAGCTACTCTTGACCATCTGACAATGCTAACACAACACGAAGTTTTTGGTCATGGAGCACGCTACCGACAGTTGGGTTTTAGAGAAAATTTTTATTATATGGAACTACTTCCGCCTTATGGTAATGGTGGAGGGATTGCTAATTGGGGGAAACTAGAACCTGCCAATCGTTTGATTACTCAACAAGAATGGATAATGGCTTATTTAGGCGGTAGCGAAGCTAATCGCGTAATGGCTAATCGCTTACAGCGCAAATGGTTAGCTTCTGAACAAATGCACTTTCGTGAAACTTGGCTCTGGCTGGAGGCCTTTCAAGATATGACCATCTATATTCAGGGAAGTACAAAGAGGAGTAATGGAGATGTAACAGGTTATATCAATATGGTCAATGAATTTTATCAGAAAGAAGTAATGAGCTTATCTGATTTGAAGTGGCTAGCAGCCGTCAATTGGCTTAATCCATTTCAATGGATGGTATTTAAGCATGGCTTGGCTAATTATTGGTGGAATGGAAAGGAAAGCACAAATATATGGATGATTCCTATTGGAAATACAAAGTATTTACCCATTCTTAGAACAGGAATGTCGCCTTTTGGTGGAGAATTGCAATTTGAAAACTTTATAAAGTATAATGATCGGGTGTATAATTTTACCTTTCGTCAAAGTATACTTGCAGGAGCCAGTAATTGGGGACTAAGAGTTGGTGCTACTCAATTATTAAAGAAGGATTGGATACAAATTGATGGCTACCTAGATATTTGGCGACAGCCAGAAGTATTCATCGGCCGAGAAAATGATTTTGAACGTTTTGAAGAAGGCGTAGGTGGTAGTGCTCAGGTCGAAGCATTTATCTCTTCTTTTTTCTCTGATCAGCTTCGCTTTCACACACTTATACTTTACAAAAGTGCAGGTTACTTAGAAGGAGAGGAGCTGGATAAAGCATGGAGAATTGCCGTAGGCTTAAATTTTGATATTTCAACAGAATAGACAATTGCTAGTTTATTACTATTTTTTCTCTTTGTCATTAAATATTTATATTCGCTCCCCAAAAAAAACGTGTATACGAATATGTGGAAGCGATTATTTTGGAGTGCCCTTTTAGGTTTATCAATTTATTTTTTAATCAATCAAGAGTCGCTTACTTCAGCTCATACTACTGAAGTAACTGCTTCCATCCAACCAAAGATGGAAATCCCTGCCGAATTAAAATTATTTGCAAATACTTATAAGAAAGCTATTAAAGCACAATTTGAGGAGGAGCAAATTCCTGCCTTAGCAGTATGTGTGATGAAGGATTCGCTGCTCTTGCTAAAAGAAACATGGGGAGTGCTAGATAGGGATTCTCTTAGGGAAGCTAATAATCAATCTATTTTTCGAATTGCCTCTCTTTCAAAAGGATTTGCTCCAATCTTGACAGGTATGTTAGTGGAACAAGGTATGCTCTCCTGGGATGATAGAGTGAAGCAGGCTTTGCCCAATTTTCAATTGAGTGATTCTGCTGCGACGCAGGATTTAAATTTAAAGCATCTTCTCAGTCATACCACAGGCCTTCCTAGGCATACTTACTCCAACCTACTCAATATGGAAGTGCCTTATGAAGATATTTTGAAAAAACTTCCAGAAGTAGAAGTGGCACATCCCGTAGGCACCTATTACAATTACCAAAATGTGGCTTATTGCTTGATTGGAGATGTGATTGAAGCCAAGACAGGCGAAACCTATGATCTACAATTGAACCAACTAATATTTCAGAAACTTGGCATGACCAATGCCTCCACCGGTTACGAGTCATTTATAAATACAAAAAATAGTACTCGTCCACATAAGAGGATAGCAGCAGGGTTTGTAAGGAAAGAGTTAGAAAATACCTTTTATGATGTTAGTCCTGCAGCAGGTATCAATGCGAGTATAGATGATATGGAACAATGGCTGTATTTATTACTAGGCAATCGCCCTGATTTGATTCAATCAGCTACTTTAGATACGATCTTTGAACCTAGAATTAGAATCTCTACAAGAGAAAGACATTTTAGAGCATGGAAACCACTAGATAGAGCTGATTATGCCATGGGATGGCGTGTTTTACAAAGGGATGGGCATACTATTGTTTGGCATAGTGGCTATGTGAATGGTTTTAGGGCAGAAATGGCTTTTGAAAGAGAAAGTGGCTATGGGATTATTCTTTTATCTAATGCAACGAACCAATTGGTACGTAATGCTTTACCACAATTTTTTGATCAAGTATTCAAAGAAGAGCAAAAAGAAAAACTATAATTTAAATGCTACTTCATAGACGACTTTGCCTGGGTGACTCCATTTAGGACCATTTTCTAGGAGCAACATAGCTTCGGCATCACAACCAAAACCTAATGTTTTTAGAATCCTGAAATTGGTTGGAGTCCCCGATCCATCAACAAAAAATTCAAGTCTTACAGTACCTTGAATATTGTTTTCCCTAGCAAGTCTTGGATAAGTAAGTTCTTTCTGAATGTATTGTTTATAATTCTCAAACCCAACGATTGGTATTGGATCGCTATTGATAAAATCCTTCTTGGTAGCATTGGATTTTTTCCTAGCCATACTAGCCTCTTTTTGCTTCAATTTTGCGATGGCAGCTTCATCTAAGGCCCGTGCCTCTTGAAGGATGACCTTTACATTTTTTTGCTTATTGGCAAGAATAGTTTGAGGTTCGTACCCCACATAATCAACCTCTAATTGACCTCTTTGAGTATTCTGCAATCTAATTTTGAAATCTCCATTAAAGTCTGTGGTTACATTATTAGAAGAGTTAACTACTGAAATAGTTGCCCCAATTAATGGATCGCCCGCTGCATTTTCTACCCTCCCATTGAGCACATAAGCTGTCGTAGAATCAGGAAGAATATCCAATGATTTACTTGGCAATCTAATTTCTGGGACGTTATAATTTTTCAACTTAATCTCTTCCACTTCTAATCTTTCTGCTTGCTGAAATACTGCAGGCTCGAATTCTAAGTTTTTATCCTCTAATGCTATTTCTGCGCTTTCTTCTTGCAAACTTATTGCACCCTCTATGTTGTCTGGAGGTGTTTCTTTTTTCTGTTTAGGAAATAAATTTGGCTTAACTTGAAGTGGATCCTCATTAAGGTCTACCTTATTATTGGCTGTCGTGTTTGGATCAATAAAATATTGAGCTTCTTGTGCTTCTTTGTCAAATGTAAGATCATCGATTCGATCTGCATCAATATCATTCTCTGTAATAGATTCCTCAGCAGGTGCTTTGCCTTTTTGTGCCAGTTTTTCTGATGGGCTGCTATTTACCCATTGAAAAGCAATAACACTTAGTACCAAAATAGCTACACTTGCTGCAATACGCATCAGATATAATGGAAGGATAAGACCTTTATTAATTTCTTCTTTATTAAAGCGATTTTTGAGTTCCTGAATATTTTTAAGGTGCTGACCTTCGGGCATAGAGCGATAACCTTCTATGGCTTCCGCCAAAAAAGGATCATCTGCAGCCAACCGTTCCAGTTGCTGTTCATCATTCAAGTTGGCATCACCTTGGAGCCATCTTTTAAGTAAACCCTTTTTTTGTTCGTCCCGACTCATCATTTTGCTTATTGGTTAAAGGTCAATTAGTATAGATTAACCTCCATATCAATCTTCATTATTTAAATCCCAAAGTCACATTACCACAACCTCACAAAGTCTCTCCCTCACAAACCTCACTCCTCACCCTTCAAGACCTTCCTTTCCATGCAGATTTTCAAGTTCCTTCTACCATTTTGAATAAAAGAACGCACCTTGCCAATTTGCATATTATGCTGACTGGCAATGTCCTTGTAAGTTTTTCCTTGTAAATAAAATAACTCTATACAAGCTTTTTGTTCTTCTGCAAGCCCTGCAATGCAATCTTCCAAACCTTGTAATTGTTCTTCTCGCTCTTCTACATCTTCGCTATCATTATTATGATGCCTAAGATCAACAGATTGCATAAGATCTGGATCAAAATTTATCGTAATTTTTTTCTTTCTCAATTGCATTAAGCAATGATTGCGTGCTAAAACATGCAACCAACTCTTAAATTGCTTGATTTCATGGGCTTTTACCTTCTTTACTAGCTCTTCATAGATATTGATAACTGCATCCTGCGCCAGCCCTTCATCTTTAAAGTATTTTAAGCACAAACCGTATACCAACTCAATATAACGCTCATACAATTGACTAAGCGATACCTGATCGCCAGTCTGTTGATAGTGTGCTACTAGGGCAGCATCACTCTGGGGTTCTTCTTTTTTTGAAAAAATCCGGAGCATTAAAGTGTTTGTGTTATAAAATGGAACTTCAAAATACAGGTTTAAAAGCGAGCTTTGAAAATTTTTTAAAAAACTTTAACAGCTTTTATGCATTCTTCTTCATCGCTGCATCATACTGTCAACTTCGCGAAGGAAAGTAATTTTTTGATACTTTCTAAAATTTAAATTATGAAAAATATTTTGCTCGTTTTAGGATTGTTGTGGATCGGCCTGTCTTCTTTTACTTCAAAAGCGACTATTGAGGGTAAAGTATTGGAGGAGGGAACAACAGATCCTGTTATTTTCGCAAATGTTGTTTTGTTCAAGAATGGTGTTCGAGTAGGTGTTAAATCAACAGATTTTGATGGAAATTATAAATTCGAAAATTTAGAAGAAGGCGTTTACGAAATAGAGGTATCTTATATCGGGTTTGATCTTCAAAAGATTAAAGGAATAAAAGTAGAAATAGGAAAGACTAATCGGCTGGATATCATAATGACTGGTCGAGAAGTTCAGTTAGAAGAAGTTGTAGTCACAGAGTATAAAGTTCCACTAATTGAACAAGACAATACCACTCAAAGAAAAGCTATTAGAAAAAAAGATATTCGCAATCTTTCCAAAAGCAATATTAGTGCTTTAGCTGCCACCACCGCAGGTATTGAGGCATCTGATGAAGGAGAAGCAATTAGAATCAGAGGTTCTCGTTCCAAAGCAACGGACTATTATGTAGATGGGATTAGAGTAAATGGAAATTTATCATCCAATCAGCCAATAGCACTGCCAGATTCAAAAATGCCAACCGACCCTCAACGACCAAAAGAAATAGTAGAAAACAATGAAAGCTATGATCAAATTCAAGAAAATAGCTTCAAAGCAGTAACGACCGAAGCTGTCTCCACTTTTTCTATCGATGTCGATGCCGCTTCTTATAGTAATCTTCGTCGTTTTATCAATAGTGGTTACGAACCACCAGTTGACGCGGTAAGAATTGAAGAAATGGTCAATTATTTTGATTATGACTATCCGACTCCTACCAATGGCGAACCATTTCAAGTGATCACAGAGTATGCAGAATGTCCTTGGGCAAAAGATCATAAATTGTTACACATCGGCTTACAAGGAATGAAAATTTCTAATGATAATTTACCTGCTACTAATCTTGTGTTCTTGATTGATGTATCAGGGAGTATGAATTCTTCAAATAAATTACCACTATTAAAAGAGTCATTTAAATTATTAGTGCAGAATCTGCGTCGTCAGGATAGAGTTGCAATGGTGGTTTATGCAGGAGCGGCCGGATTGGTATTGCCTCCAACTAGTGGTAAAGATAAACAAGCCATCCTAAATGCTTTAAATGAGTTGAGTGCGGGTGGTTCTACAGCAGGTGGCGCAGGCATTCAATTAGCTTACAAAACAGCTCGTGAAAACTTCATTGAAGGTGGAAATAACCGAGTAATTCTAGCAACAGATGGAGATTTTAACGTAGGAATGAGTGATGACAATCAATTGGTAAAATTGATTGAAAAGGAACGTGAAAGTGGCGTGTTCCTTACAGTGATGGGCTTCGGGCGAGGCAATTACAAAGATGCTAAAATGCAAAAATTAGCGAATAAAGGAAATGGTAATCACGCCTATATTGATCAACTAAGTGAAGCAAAAAAAGTATTGGTCAAAGAATTTGGTGGTACCATATTTACAATCGCTAAAGATGTAAAATTACAAATAGAATTTAATCCTGCTCAGGTAAAGGGCTATCGACTAATTGGCTATGAAAACCGCCTTTTAAACCGTGAAGATTTTGATGATGACACCAAGGACGCGGGTGAACTTGGTGCCGGTCATACGGTAACGGCTCTCTATGAAATTATTCCTAATGATGTCGAAAGCCCTTTCCTTGCAGGTACAGATTTGAAGTATCAAGAAATAACGTCTACACCAAAATCAGAATTCAAAGATGAATTGATGACCGTAAAACTGCGCTACAAGCCAAGAGATGGTAAAAAGTCAAAATTGATCAAACACAGTGTCGATGCAAAAGCATTGAAACTAAATGAAAGTTCTGATAATTTCCGCTGGTCGGCATCTGTGGCTGCTTTTGGCATGTTACTTCGCGATTCCAAATTTAAAGGAAATGCTTCTTTCAAGAATATTAGCGATTTAGCGAAAGCGGCAAAAGGGAAAGACGAAAATGGCTACCGCAAAGAATTCATCGAGCTTATCCAAAAGGCAGAAGTGAATAAAAAAGCAATGACGGTAGAAAAGTAAACTGAATAAGTTGTTGGTTTTTGATTGCTCGTTATGAGTACCAAAACCAATAACCAAAAACTTATAACCCTTAACTATTCGCCATGAAATTTCTTCAATTCTTACTCTGTTTCGCACTTTCTTTTCCTCTTTTTGCTCAACATAGCATAAAAGGTATCGTCCTAGATAATACGAACAAGGATGAACTGATTGGAGTGAAAGTACAATTGTTTTCTAATCAGGTATTACTAGCGTATATGATTACTGATATAGAGGGAACCTTTGGTTTTGAGAATATTAAGAAGGGGCAGTACGTGCTTGAATTACAGTGTCCTGGTTTTAGGAATAAAAGTGTAGAAGTTGTAGTAGAGAATAGGGGAGAAGAGCAGTTGCAGATCGTTTTGGAAGTCATTCTTCCTATTATGTTGGGATCTAGTTCTCTAGAAGATATTTTGAGGACTAATGTAGAGGATAATAAATATACCAGTATCCAACAAGAGAATAATCTGAGAGGATTCGTTACAGAAAAAAAGGGAACACCTATTGTCTTTGGACAAGTACAACTTTTGAAAAATGGTGAAGAAATTAGGAAAGTAGAAACGGATTTTGATGGCTTCTTTGAGATGGAAAAACTAGAAGCTGGAAAATACCAATTAAGAGTTTCTTATTTGGGGTTTGAACCTGTTCTTCAGACGGTGACCGTAGAAGCAGGAACGGATAATGAAGTGATTGTTTTCATGAAAGAGAAAGCCGTAAAGTTAGGGGAAGTGAAAACGAAGCAAGCTTGTGGCCTTTCGGCAAAGTATATAGCACTAAAACATTGTACTGCAAGTATTCAAGAATAAGCTATGAATGAAAAACTACCGCTAATTAGCTGCGATCAAAAGCTAAGTGATTTGTCGCCGACCAGTTGTGGTCGTTTTTGCCACAGTTGTCTGAAGGAGGTGATTGACTTTCGTCAAATGTCAAAAGAAGAGATTTTAGCTGTCCACCAATCCACTAGAGGAAAGTTATGCGGAATGTATAAAGAAGAGCAGGTTAAGGTCATCAAAACAATTTCACCTAAACACCCAAGTATGCAAGGGTGGAAAGCTTGGTACTTGGGGCTCTTAGGTATTCTTTTTGCAGAAACAGCAGATGCACAAGAGGTGAGTGATTCTACGAAAGTAGAGCAAATGGAAATTACTAAAGAAGGTATTCGAATTGGTGACAATATCTATTCCTATCATGGTGGAGTGATTCGAGAGCTTCCTGAAATTGATTCTTTCATTTTAGAAGGACAAATCGTTTGGGGGGATGAATCGCTTATTGGAGCTACTGTACACATAAAAAACACAATAGACGACGGAGTCTTAACAGATATAAATGGTCACTTTCAATTAGATTTGACAGAGCAGTTTGAAAAGCAATCTCAAGTTGAGATTCAGATCAATTATATGGGCTATATTCCTAAGGTCCTAAATGTACAAAAGCAAGGTTTCGATCAAAAAGGGAGAGCTAATATTTTTATTCAAATGGAAGAAGATTTTATCATTGGAGAAGTGGTAATAGTCAAATCTGGTTGGCATAATAGAATGTGGTATGGAATTAAACGTTTTTTTCGCTTCGAATGGCTAAGGAAGGAGTAAAAAAATTTTGAGTGGATGAAAAGAGGATGATATTACTTGATTGTAAGATGTTGAAAAAACAATGAAGAAATATTTTGCGAAAGCAAAGTGGGTCCATATACGCAAAAATTTTTGTGCAGCTTTGGAAATGCATAAAAATTTTAAGTAGATGAAATTTAGCTGGAATTTTTTGAGGCTTAGGGGCTTGCTCCTAGCCTCTTTTTGGTTTAACCTCAAGTCAATAGGAAGGGAAGAACAGGATGTAAAAATAGATTTTATAAAAAAGATAAGGACTTAGTATAGAGCAGCCCGAATTTTCGTCTTAATGGAAAATTCGGGCTAGCTTTTATTGTTAGAAGATTCTTTTTTTGAAAAATAATAAACAGCTAGGCAGGTTCTAGCCTAACTACTTAAATATTTATTGCTTAATCAACTTCAAAGTTTGTTGTTGTTGAGCTGTTTTAACATGGACATAGTAGGTACCTGCTGGGAAACGATCAATTGCGATTATTTCTGTAGCGTTTTCTACATAGTCAATTTGACGATTCGTCATTAACTGGCCATT
>JAKVCU010000139.1 GCA_022448955.1 Saprospiraceae bacterium | reverse complement strand
ATAAAGCGAATAGGATTTCCAAGGGTGTAATTATACGGCGAATATGAATAATATTTCTCCGCCAATGGATCAACAGCATTCCATCTAGCAATAGCCGGATCGTAATATCTAGCCCCATAATCATTCCAATTCAATCCCAGTTCTTCATTGAGCTCTTTCCCATTGTATTGATACTTATTTTCAGGGCTAGTAGTAGCATACCAATCCCCCGTTTGATTCAAACCGAAGGGAGAGTATTTCTAAGCTATTTTTCCCGGCGTGGGTGGATGGGTGGGGTCTATTCTATTTTTTTAGTTCTTCTATAATGGCATCTGGATTTTAACTACCATGATAGATTTTCACAACAAGTACAACTAATTCATCTTTCTCCACTGTAAAAACGATCTTATAATCCCATTTGAGCATTCTTCTAAACACAATCTGCTCGTCACTTAACTCTTCTACTTTTGCATGTGATTCAGGTAATTTTTGAAGCTTTTTTATCGCTTCCATAATTCCTTTACGCACTTTAATTGCTGTCGTAGCAGATTCTTTTCTTCGTACATACTCTACTATATTGGTAAGATCGACACGAGCACGAGGAGTAAGTCGAACTTTATAAGTTACCATGTTTCGGCTTCTTTTTCTAAGTCCTCTAAAGTAATATATTCTCCTCTTCTGGCAGCTTCTATATCTGCTTCGAACTCTTTGCGAGCAGTACTTGCATGGACAGCTGTTCCATCAATTTCATAACCAATAATGGGGTCATTCTCTGGCTCTTGCACCTTTACATAACTATTCAACATCAAGTGAACGACTTTCAAGAAGTTTTCATCTTTTACTTGATCTAAGTAGCTATCTATTTCAGCTCTGATCTGTGCTGCACTCATAAACATTAATTTGATTGGTACTTCTATAAAGTTAACGATTTTATTGATAAAAAGATTTCTTTTTGGATTTGAAACTTAAACTACTGCTTTAAAATTTTATAGCTTTTTATCTGCTTTTCATCGACTACGATTTGTAACAGATAAATACCATTCGGCAATGAAGATATATCGATAAACTGTTGTCGTTTTCCACTGCCTAAGTTTTCAACTAAATGCAGTTGGCCTAGTAGGTCGAATACTTTTAGTTGACTTCCTCGGGGAAAAACTATCTCTGAGGATAATATCAAAGAACCAGTACTAGGATTAGGAAATACTTTGATTGATAAATTTTCATCTGCTGAGGTAGTAGAACTAATCAGATCAACATCAAACGTCCAGCTTTGACTACAATTTTCTTCATCTGTAACGCTTAGACTATACATACCAGCACTGAGCATATCAATGTTTGCTTGATTATCACCATTACTCCAGAGATAGCTGTATGGGGCAGTTCCACCTGTTATTTCATCTATAATGATAGCACCATCTGATGCTCCAGAGCTGGACTCTGGAATAATGGTAGCGGAAATATCCAAATGGAATTGTTCTCGTTCATAAGCCCCAATATCAATGGTATCATTAAGGATTCTAACCTCCCCCTGCAAGTCCCTTTCTGATGGAATGGCTAAGTCATTATTCCCCGCATTTATGGCAGGAGAGCAGGCTTTTAGGCGGAAGTCGTTTTCGTCAAAATCAACAAATAGAGGATCTGTCTCAAATATATTTTCTGGTAGGCAAGCACTTTCTACTCCATCAACTAAGCAAGGCATATTATAGAATAGACAATTCCCAAATCGATATCCATAGAGGTTTTCATTTTGGAAACTTCCATTAAGAAAGATTTGTGGTAATAGGCTTTCTGTTTCCCAAAGAATACAATTATAAAGCTCTATTTGAGTATCATTCTCTTCAAAAGTCGCTGCATTATTCCAACTTTTCCCTATTGGATAATCTCCATTATTGATAAAAGTAGAGTTTGTAAACCTAGCATATCCAGTTCCTCCTGTCCCCCTTTCTAATAAAAAAACACGCTGATTATTGAAGAAAAGACTATTGTTAATATAGGTATTACTATATTGAAAATCATTAGTGATGATTTGTCCTCGAATCGAAATGGCTCCTCCAGAGCCTTCACTTCCGCTATTGTTAATAAACTCACAATCATCAATATGTAGATTTGATGTAGCAAAATTTCCTAAAGAGATAAAAATACCTCCTCCTCTGCTAGTGGATTGATTATTCTCAAATTTAGTACTTACAACATGCATATTCAAAGCTTCGTTTGAGTAATCTATTGTAAGAGCTCCACCATCTGCTGCTCTCGCAGAATTAGCAAAGAATATACATTCAGACATTTCTATACTATGTTGCAAGTTTTCTTCATTCCCAAAAGTAATAAAAAGGATTGCACCACCTGTCAAACCATTATTATGTTCAAATCTACATTTATTGAAGTTTAAATTTCCACTTCCTTGGGAAGAAATAAAAATAGCTCCACCTTCTAAAAAGGCAGTATCTCTCTCAAATAAACAATCCTCAAAATAATATGAATCGCTCATGTTATTTATGGCTATAGCACCGCCACCTTGCCATGCCCAATTGTCAAAAAAAGTACACCCTATAAATTCTTGCTGCTGAATGTCAGAGACTCCTCCTTCTTTGTAAATCGCTCCTCCCTGAAATGTTCCTCTATTATTTCTAAAATGACAGTTGACTAAGTTGGGACTTGCATATAGTGGTTCGCTATCATCGCAATATATAGCCCCACCATAAATAGCTACATTATTCTGAAAGGTACAATTTCTAATTTTTGGTGAGCATATAGGGTATTCCTCACTCACCCCTAGATAGATTCCTCCTCCTCTTGCATTAGGATTTAAATTTGGGTTATTAATAACGGCATGGCCTCCTTCAATATAAAAACCATCTAAGACAGTGGTACTATCTGTCCCCACCCCATACAATACATGATAGCTATTATCTGTACTATCATTTAATGCTCCGATATTACCACTTAATATAGTAAAATTATTTTCCCAATTTCGTTCTTCTAAGTTGGTCTCCGTTCCATCAAATCCACCGTACAGAGCTACACCATCTTTTAAAATAAAAGACTTTGTTCGATCATCATCGTCGGTAGAGAAATAAGTTCCTTCTGCTACCCAAATGGTATCACCATATTCTGCTAATTCGATAGCTTGCTGTAAATTGGAAAATGCATCTTCCCAACTGCTTCCATCTTCATCTCCTCCTTCTACCCCTTGATCAACAAAGTAATGGTTAACATCATACTCACAGAGTATTCCATCATTAGGATTCCTAGTAAAAAGAACTCCAGAAATTGTTTCTAGGCAATTTCCTGAATAACTGATTTCACAATTTGGGGTGAAAGTAAAGCAGGTCGAAGGGGGAAAAGGATGATAAGAGGCTCCGATGCCTTCTATCCAAGTATATGCTAGAGCATTGGAAGATGGCGAAAAACTCATTTGAAGCGTTCTTCTTGGAATACCTCCATAATATAAAGTATCTATACTATATGCCCATAGGGTTAAAGTATCTAAGTTGGGGTCGCTTTCAAAGTAAGTTCCTGGAATACCTACGATGGCAGAATCTCCTTCTTCCAAACCAAAGTCATACATCAGATATTCCTTAGTAGTACAGGATAAATATTCCTTATAAAAATAACGTTTACCCTCCTGTCGGAAATAACGTCTTGATGTAAAATTGAAATCAGGAAAATCAAATGCTTCTTCATAGGCTGTCCAAAGATTACCACAAGTATCTATGGTTTGATGTAAGGTGATTTCTGATTGACCAGAACCAGATACAGAGCTAAAATCTGTTTTCCAAATAGGATTATCTTCAACTGTTGGAAAATATTGGGCGGAGAGATTACAACTAAACACTAATAACAATATAAAAATATAATTTTTCATGGGATCCAGGTTAAGTGCTTCGTAATTTAAATAAAAACTACTGAAGTGGAAAGTCATTTGCTCATACTTTGAGCATTCTATAAAAAGAAAAGGCTTTGCCAATGACAAAGCCTTCCATAACCCCAGTGAATAGTAATCTCTTTGAATCGCTGGAAAAAGAAGACTCTAATAATTCAGAGTCCTCGTATAACCCCAGTGAATAGTAATCTCTTTGAATCATCTGGGAAAAAGGAGGACTCTAATATTTGCAGAGTCCCCGAATAACCCCAGTGAATAGTAATGTCTTTAAATCATCTGGGAAAAGTAGGGCTCTAATACTTCCAGAGCCCCCAAATAACCCCAGTGAATAGTAATCTCTTCAAAATCATCTGGGAAAAAGGAGGACTCTAATATTTGCAGAGTCCCCGAATAACCCCAGTGAATAGTAATGTCTTTAAATCATCTGGGAAAAGTAGGGCTCTAATACTTCCAGAGCCCCCAAATAACCCCAGTGAATAGTAATGTCTTTGAATCTTTGGATTTTAGACTTCAGAAATAATTCCAGAGAATTAAATCCGAAGTCTAAAAGCTGTCCGATTGATTAAGTTCTTGTAATGATTTAAAACATGTACTCAATTCTAAATTTGAGAATGATTAAGTAAGGGAAATCGCTTCTTTAGGTTGATTGCCTTGCGATGCCCATGGGGCAATCGCAAAGACTATTTTCGTTTTTAGGAATATAATTATCTAGTAATTGTAAATTTCTGAACTAACTCTTCTTTACCATCTTGTAATCTAAGAATATAGGAACCCTGAGATAGTCTAGAAACATCTAATTGCCCTTGATCTATCCCTTGCAGTGTACGGAATGCTTCATTAAATACAAGTTGCCCCATCATGTTAAATACTTGTAGTGTAGTGGCATCCGATTGCATACCGCTTACTTTCAGGTTAAGAATATTAGTTGTTGGATTAGGGAAGACTTCCAAACTTGCTTCCTCTCCTCCAATAAGTCCCCCTTCTCCATCATCATCTGGTGAAGAGCCACAAGGATCACCTTCATGCACTTGTACATTACGGAAGAAGGAGTTGCCATTTTGAGGGCCAGAGTCATGATCTGCTACAAAGAATAAATAAATAAAATCACCTTGGTAGTAGTCTCCTACAGGGATGGTGTAGTGCTGCCACATATTTCCACCCTCATAATTATCATAAGCGTTGATGCCCCAATTTTGTGTACCATGTACCTTAAATGTTTTGCTGGAAGAGATAGAGTTGTTATCATCGAAACCAATTCCATGAATCTCTCCTTGTAGGGTGGAGCCAAAATCGAATTCAAGGACAGTAGTTTCTGTTACTTGGTATGGTAAGTAGATAGCTTTCCAAGCATTATTTTCGATACGTAACAAACGTCCATCTTCTTGAATTTGATAATCACCTGCATCCTGTGAGCCGCCGAAAGACAGTACTTCATAGTCATTGAAGTTGATTTTGATACAATCACCTCCCCCACTGGAATAATCATCTGGCACACAGAAGTTAGTTGATTCTAAAGCTTCAAACTCTCCACCCTGTGCTAATATTTCATTGTCAGAGTTGCGCAATTTGTAATAACCATTTCCATACTCACAGCAAATACCATCACCGTAAGCGTCATAAATTTCGAAGGTATAACAGCCATCGGCTAAGCAGAATGTATCTCTGACTAGAGCTTCTTCCTGTTCTTTTTCATAAGGGCCTACTTCGAATACCATATCACCACTATCGTCGTAAACTGCCCAAGTAGTTTCGAAGCTATAATCGTCTAATTGTAACTCTAGGATCAGTGTATTATCTGTACATGCAGGATCATCATCTCCGCCACCAGCAGGTTGGCAAGGTGCACAATTCGAACCACCACAATCGATTCCTTCCTCGTCACCATTCTGAATACCATCACTACAAGTTGGGCCACAAGCCGTCAAGCAAGATGCATTATCTATTGTGTTTAGGATAACACTTCCAGGTTGAGGACCAAAGCCTTTTGAGAAGTTAATACCTACTGAGGTGATATGGCAGTAAGACATGATGGTACCACCACCTGCAGGGTTACCAGGTAGTTGGCAACTACCTTCGGTGAATCCAGCACAACCATCTATTGCTGTGCCATTACCGTTCCATACGCAAGCATGTGTATGACGTGAGCCCATCAAGTGGCCTAACTCATGTGCCATTACCATGACTGACCAAGAATAGGTAGGAACTTGCTGGAAGTTAGAGCTAATACTAGAAAAACATAAACGAGCATCTACTAAAGGATGACAGACACCATCCAAGACCGCGATTCCACCGCTTGCTTGGTAAGAGACTAGCATCCCTAAATTACCGTTGAAACTATTAATTTGCTGTTGAAATTGGCTCAACATTTGAGAGCTGCTTGTGCCGTTATAGGGGCTAGTTGTATCCCAAATAAAGATTTCAGAAATCTTTATACTTACGCCATCGTTAGCATATAAAGTTGCTACTTCATTAAAAAGAGAAGTGATGTAATTCATAGTGTTAGTAACACCACCAAAACTTTGGTAAATATCATTATCCACTTCCAAGTATATTTCTACGCAGTTTGTACTATTTCTTGCATGAGCATGGTAGTCTAGTTCTTCTCGTGTGTATTCAACACCATCGTCTTCTGTCTCGCAATTTAATTCATGACTATCCATGACATTGATGTCATTATAAATGATATGTTGTGCATTTTCTTCTTCTGATTTCAACTTCCCGATCACCAAATTCCCAATGTTAGGAGAGCTAATAATTCCTGAAATCTCATTCTCAAAAACACTTAATGAAACTAAAGAAGTAGAATCATTTTTTATAATACCTCTATAAAAAACACCATTTAACTCTACTTTTGCTGCTTCATTAGTACTAGAAAGATATACTTGCATGTTGGAAGTAATTTCCACTTCTACAAGTTCTAACTCTAATGCGCCATAAGCTGTGGTAGGAATGATTAGACTTATCGCTTCTTGATGGGAGTTCGTCAGCCTGTTGAGCTGTATTGGACTCACATCTAGTAAGGTATAGGATGCTGCTTCTGCAGCTATTGTATTGTTAACCTGTTGGTTATCAGACTGACGCAGCAAGGAAACTGCTTTAAATTCAACCTTCTCAGCCTTCGCATGTTTGACTAGACTTAGCGGTTTTTGATCTTTTAGATTATGTTGATGATGTGTTTGATGCTGAAGGTGCCGTTGTCCATAAGCATGACCATGATGATGATGATGCTGGGCGCTGACAAAAGAAAATGTAAGGCATAGCAATGCCATTAAGATAAAATGTGGATTTCTCATTACTTAATTCGGTTTAAAGCAAAGGTTTGTTAGACCTGCTGAGGACGCATTACGAACAGTTAGCAGGTGTGTAAATCTGGTTCAATCTCATGTTTTGGTACAGCTTCTCTTTTTTCCAATACGGGAAAATTGAAAATAAATATTGGATTCCTTTGTGAAAAACGAATGCAATAAATGGACCGAAATGATCAATCATTGGTATTTAATGGAAATCGCCTGATATAAATTTTTGATTTAAATTATGTACAGGCTTTCAACATAAGTAGAAGCTCTTTTTAACCTAAATTGAAAGGGAGGACAAAATAGGTGCGTAATTTTGCTTCATGTTGTTTCCGTCCAACCTAGGTACTGGACTAACCAAAACCTGTGATTGACAAAACGAATCATTTGCTCTAACTATGATGGATACTATTATGTGAAGGAAAGGAGTTGATTTGGTAATATTTGGGAGATGTCTTCAAATGAGACTTTTCATTGTTGCTATGATTAGAAAAGGAAGAGAACGAATAAAAGCAAAGAACTTTTAAAAAATTTTCACACGCTAAAATCTTTAACTTAAATCGGTTTTCTATTTTCTGTGCCACTCATTAGCAACAATGTACCTTATAAACTGACTTTCCTCTTTAATTATTATTGATCGTCGACTTTTTTTTAAAATATTTTTTATTAAGATATATAAACCACTAAACAATAGTAGATTAGCATAAAATAAAAATTTTAAAAAAATACAATAATACTTAGTTTGTTCTGAGAGAATAATATTTTTCTTTTGCCGATCGTTTCGGCCTTGAGGAGTGTTGATTATAGTGGTGAGTTGTAATTTTGCTCATATTCTATGTATGCAATATATGATGAAGATTTATAAAAGTAAAGTATATCGGACAAAAAAAGTATATTTTTTGTGTTTCTAAGTCCTTATATTACAATTATTTATAATAAAATACCGCTTAACATTTTGCTACCTTCTCAGATTCATAAACCCAAGGTATTGGTACTATAAATTTATGATAGAATAAATAAAGCAAAAAGCAGAATTGTTATGAATGAAGGAGATAGTTGGTATGCTAAACAATTACTATTAACTTTAAGAAAACTTATACACAAACTTGATGTCGGAAGATTCTGAACTAATTTCGCTTCTAAAAGAAAAACCTGATCTTGGGATTAAGAAAATCTTTGAAACGTATTATGCTACGCTAGTGGGTACTTCCTACAATTTAGTGAAAAAAGAAGATGTAGCAAAAGATATTGCCCAAGAGGTATTGCTTAAATTGTGGGAAAATAGAGATCAGTTCGACCTTCAGAAATCTTTGAAGAATTATCTAAAGCGGGCTGCCATCAATGCCTCCATTAATTTCATTAAGAGCAAGCACGGTAAAAAATGGGAGGAGCCCGATTATCTAGAAATTCAGGATGATTATACTATTCAAAAAATTGATGCGGATGATCTAGCTGACCTCATTAACAGCTACATTTCTGCTCTTCCTGAAAAATGCAGGATGGTTTTTATGCTAAGTCGTTTTGAAAACCTATCTAATAAGGAGATTGCGGAACACTTAAACATCTCCATCAAAACTGTAGAAAGTCAAATTACCAAAGCGCTCAAATTTTTAAGAAAGACCGTATTGCCACATATCCATCGTTTGATTCTACTTTTTTCATTTTTTCAACTACCTTCATAAGGGTAAGAAGTCATTTTACTTGTCTTAATAAAAAGGAATAGTTAGAAACAACTTTATATGTCCAATAAGCAATTATATCATCTAATTATTAAGAGCCTAAAAGGGCGATTAACTTCTAGTGAATCCCAACAGCTAGATAATTGGACCAGTGCATCTGAAGAGCATGCACAAATTGCAAAAGGCATTAAAGAAGTTTGGGAACTCAGTGAAAATGCTACATTCGATCTGAGTTCTCTGGATATGGATCAGGAATTTGCTACTTTCCAACAGAAACTATCACAAAGAAAAGCGGCAAAGGTAGTTCCAATAAACAGCCGTGGCCATTTCTTCCTAAAAATTGCAGCCAGTATAGCGCTTGTAGTAGCTAGTACGCTTGTTTACCTACAGATCAATAAGCAAGCACCTAGTCCACCTCTAAGTAGTTTGGCAACTAATGTAAACCAGCAAGAGGAGCTGCTTCTTTCCGATGGCACTCAAGTGTGGTTAAATGAAAATTCGAAGGTTTCCTACCCTAATCATTTTGAAAAAGAAAAAAGAAACATCCTACTTCATGGTGAAGCATTTTTTGAGGTTCAATCCAATCCTGAAAGACCTTTTGAGATTCAACTTTCAAAAGGTTATATAAAGGTATTAGGTACCGCATTTAATGTTCGAGATATTGAAACTGAAGATCATATCGAAATAACAGTACAAGAAGGTAAGGTAAGCTTTCAATTCTCCAAAGAAAGTCAAGTATATATTCTAACTGCAAAAGATCGTCTTTACGTTAACAGACATACCTTTGAAACAACTCTTCAAAAAGATACTAACCTCAACGCCCTAGCATGGCATAATAAACAATTAACTTTTAATAATGAGTCTTTAATCCAAGCAACGAAAGAATTGGAGAGATACTTCAAAGCCAATATTTCTATTGATGAAAGTCTAAGCAACTGTAAAATCTCTTCGCCATTACCTATTAAAGACTTAGAGTCATTTTTGCGCTTATTTGAGCCCCTATTCCACGCAAATGTAAAAAAGTTAGGTCCTAAACAATACCAAATTGAAGGTGGAAGCTGTGATTAAATATCAATCATTCCTAATAATATTTCGTTTTTATTTAGAAAAGCTTAATTAAACACCATTAATCAAGAGTATATACTCAAAAAAGTAGTCATTACTTTACCTTTCACTAATTTATATTGGACAGTCGATTTTTTTTTAGCTGTTTTAAGGCTATTTTTGTATTTCCTTCGTTGTATTAAAGGAGGTATGCAGTAATACCGTGCCATTTTTTACTGTATAACATAATAATGCTGTCAAATGTGCAAACGCGCAATAATCACTTTTTGCCTAGCGTTCGTCGCTTGCTCATTGGTGTATGCTCAAAAGGAGTTACAGCAAACATTAGACTTGCGCCTTGACAACAGCTCTATTCCTGACGCCTTACGGCAAATTAGCCAAGCTTCCCAAATCAATATTGTTTTCTCAGATAACTTCTTTGAGGGAACCGATATTATTCAACTAAATGCTCATAATTGGACCATTAAGCGCTTGCTCAATCGCATCCTCAAAGATACAGATGTACAATATGCTTGGCGGAACCAGCAAATCATTATCCAACAAAAGGAAATCCCCTTCTTTACCTATAGTGGATATGTTATAGATGTAAAAAGTGGAGAGCCCCTTGTAGGAGCAACAGTAGCCTTGAGTAGTCTACAAAAAGGAACCTATACCAATGAATACGGCTTCTTTAGTATCTCTCTGCCCAGAGAAAAATACGAGTTTCAAATTTCATATACAGGTTATAAGCCTACGTTTAGATCAGTCTATTTGATTAGTGATCGTAAAGCTAGAATCAAGCTAGCCTCTTCCCTAACATTAGAGGAAGTTGTTGTCAGGGGAAGTGTGAATACACTTCGACTAGATGGTCTGGCCGCTCCTAATAAATATACACTATCTCCTCCTTTTGTAGATATTATGCCCGCACTTGGAGGGGAATCGGACGCTTTTAGAGTAGCACAATTACTACCAGGAGTACAAACTGGTGCAGATGGTTTAGGTGGCCTACACATAAGAGGTGGAAGCGCTGACCAAAACTTAGTGCTTTTTGATGGCATCCCTGTTTATAACCCTAATCATGCACTAGGCCTCTTTTCCATTTTTGATATGCAAACGGTACGTTCTTTTCAATTATTAAAAGGAAGCTTCCCTGCCAAATATGGTGGACGACTATCTGCTGTAATGGATGTACGCACCAGGGAAGGTAATACCAATTATTATCATGCTGCTGTATCTACAGGCTTGATTGCATCCAAAGCAATGTTTGAAGGGCCTATCAAAAAAGAAAAGGGTGCTTTTATGGTGATGTATAGACGTACTCACTTAGATTATTTACTGAAAGCGCTTAGTAGAAATATGCGTCAAACAGATAATCAGGATGGGTTCTATAATTATGCTTTTCAAGACCTTTTAGCGAAAGCACACTATAGCATCAGCGAAAAAGATAAAATCTACCTTAGCTTTTATCAAGGTCAAGATAATTTTCAAGATCAAAAGGAAGTTACAGACAGATTTAGCTTTTCAGATAGAAATATCCGAATAGAAGTCAGGGATCATCAACGAATGAAATGGGGAAATAGGTTAATTGCCCTAAGATGGAATAGAGAGATAAGCAATAAAACATTTGCGAATCTTACTACTACTTTTAGTCAGTTTAACTTTAATTCGAAGAAATCATTTGTAGTTGATTATTTTGAAAATGACCTACTCACCGATGGCCTACCAGAAGAAATTTTTGAGAGTAGATCTAATATTCGAAGCCAATCATTAGGAATTGATTTCAAAACTACCTTCACGCCTCAATTTCATATAGAATATGGTGCAAAAGCAAACTTGCAGCAATTCCAGCCTGGTAATTTATCCTTTAGAGTAGATTCAATTCAGCAATCATTTCCTGATCAGCAATTACCAGATGAAGTTTTTTCTCCATCTATTCATACGAGTGAATATAGTGCTTATGTTGATGGAAGCTGGATGATCAGTAAAAAACTGCAGCTGAATACAGGTCTAAGAGCAGATATTTTTACTAATCAACCGGATGTTTTTCTTGCTATTCAACCGAGAGTAGGCTTATCCTTCCTATTGCATCCAAAGATTAAGACTTATACCTATTATGGCCAAATGGTGCAATTTTTACATGTACTGACAGAGGCCAACTTTGGTTTACCAGAAGATACATGGGTGCCTTCTACAAGGCTTGCTCCACCACAAGAATCTAGCATTTATGAATGGGGACTGCAATACCAAATTGCTTCTCATTATTCTTTTAGACTAGATGCCTATTATAAAGATCTCCATCATTTAGTTGATCTAAAACCCGGTGAGCCTCTTTACACTTCTTTTAATGGTACAGGAACAGGTATCGCTGAATGGGAAAATAAAATTGCAAGCGGTAATGGAGAAGCCTATGGCTTAGAGCTTTTACTAGAGAAACAAAAAGGTAACATACAAGGAGGAATAGGCTATACTTGGTCGAGAGCTACCCGAAATTTTGATGGAATTAACAATGCTATCCCCTTTAATTATAGGTATGATCGCAGACATACTTTGAATATATTTGCTGATTATCAGTTAAACAAAGAAATAATTGTTAGCTTTAAATGGATGTTTGGTACTGGACATCTCGTTAGTCTCCCTGTTGGACAATACACTTTTCCAGAAGGACCTTATTACATCGACTACGAAAAAAATAATTTTCGATTGCCACATAATCATCGATTAGATATTTCTTTTCGCTATTCGAGAGAAAAAAAATGGGGTAAATACGCTGCTTCTTTGGGCTTGTACAATGCCTACAATAGGAACAACCCATTTAATATAGTTTATCAGCCTTCTTACTTCCAAATTCAACAGCCGAGATATTTAGAGGTTTACTTATTGCCAATTCTTCCGTACTTTAGTATAAAATTTGAATTCCAATAGACGAAATGTGCTTGCTCAAAAAGTAAGCCGGTATATACGAAATGAAAAGATTTGCTTTAATATTTGTTGTCCTTGGTATGTGTTTCTCGTGTGAAAGAGAAATACAATTAGATCTTTTTGTGGAAAAGCCAATCGTTTATGCTAGTCTTCACCCTGATAGTTTATTTACTGTTTGGATATCGCAGACGAGCCCTCCCAATAATCCATTTCAGACAAACCCTGCTGTTGATAATGCTGAAATTAGTGTTTATGAAGATGGGCAGTTGATTCATATTTTACCCTTTATGCCCCATACTACCATGGAAGACTTAGGAGGTAGTTTTTACGGTATTGAGCGTTTTTATCCCAAGGAAGGCGCTGAATACGAGCTAGAAATTAATGCACCAGGCATGTTACCTGCTTATTCCAAGGGTTATATACCTGCTCAACCTGATATTCCAAGCTTTAGGATTTTAGGTACCGAAAAAATTAAACCTTCGGAAAGCTCAGATTTAGAAGTATATCGCCTTGAAATAGATATTGAATTAGAGCATGAACCAGGTACAAATGAATATTTTCAGCTCATTGCTTACTCTTCTATCCAAAATTTCCAACTCAACGGTACTGACACCATAAAAATCAGCTCCAATACTCAACGTATTCACGACCTAAGTGAAATTGAACCTTCGCTTTCCAATATTCAAGTGATTCGCAACTTAGAAAATCAAGGAATTCTATTTTCTGATGAAAATTTAGAGGATGCCCCTATTCGATTAAGGTTTTTTGTGGAGTATGATTTGTATACAAATACGGAGCTCAAAAGTCCTATTTTCTTCTCTTTACAGAAGCATCAAAAAGATGAGTTTTTGTTCCGTTCCTCTATCCAATCCATTGGTGCAGAGAATGGTAACACTTTCCAATATTTTTCTGATCCAGATGTTATTTATACCAATGTTGCCAATGGTGTAGGTATTTTTAGTGGTTTCAATTCAAGAAACATTACTGTATTCTTTTAATTTTTAATTTTTTTTCCATCTATAGTCAGGGTATTAAGCTATTTCACTTGTCATAGTAGTGAATTAGGGATTTTCTAATACGGTTAGAAAACCCCTGAGGGTAAATGACATAATTTTGAGAGAGTACATTATTTTCAGGAGCGATCTGGCACGAGGTCGCTCCTGTTTCTTTTAGCCTATACCATCCTTTCTTTTCTTTCTTCTGAAACTATTCTTAGGTTTACAATTGTTATGCTTTTATCAGAGCATGAAGGAAACAAAAAAGCATGAAATTTATAGAAGTAACCCATAAAGATTACCTATTATTTGAAAGTGTCACAGGCAGCCACGCCTACGGCACCAATGTGGAAGGAAGTGATGTGGATTTAAAAGGTATTTTTGTCTTACCGAAAGATCAATTCTATGGTCTAAGCTATACTCCTCAAGTAAGTGATGAGCGCAATGATAAAACATACTATGAAATCAAGCGATTTTGTGAGTTATTAGCCACTAGCAATCCGAATATGCTCGAACTCTTGGCAATGCCAGAAGAATGCATCCGTTATAAACATCCCTTATTCGATTTATTCAAAGCTGATATTTTTCTTTCTAAGGCTTGTGAAAAGACCTTTGCTGGATATGCCATGTCGCAAGTCCAAAAAGCAAGAGGACTCAACAAAAAGATTAATAATCCTTTACCAGAAAGACGAAAGTCTATTTTAGAATTCTGCTATGTAGCCTACAAGCAAGGCTCTAAACCTTTATTAGATTGGCTCGAAGAGAACGATTATAAACAGGAAAATTGTGGCTTGGTCAACATCCCCCACTTCAGAAGCACTTTTGCTCTGTTTTATGATGAGTCTGAACAATTTGGTTTCAAAGGCATTACCCAAAAAGATACGGCAAATGACGTTTTATTAAGCTCCATTCCAAAAGGAATGACAAGGGAAGCAACTATGTCTTTCAACAAAGATGGCTATCAAGTTTATTGCAAAGAGTACAAACAATACTGGGATTGGGTAAAACTCAGAAATGAAGAACGCTATAAAAACACCATCCAACACGGCAAAAACTATGATGCCAAAAATATGATGCACACCTTCCGCCTGCTAGACATGGCAGCAGAAATTGCACAATACGGAGAAATTAGGGTAAGACGCCCCAATACAGATTTCCTTTTGGCTATTCGCAAAGGAGCATTTGAATATGATGACCTTTTGTGTCAAGCAGAAGAGAAAATTGTAAATATCCAGCAGCTTTATCAAACCGCTAAGCTTCCGCTAAAACCCAATCCGAAGAAAATTGAAGCAATACTGCGGACGATTAGAGAGGAATGGTATAAGGGGAGTTAAATACTCCCCACTAATATCTTTTATCCCATCTTAGCTACAACTTCCTTCACCTCTGGTACCATACGCTTTAACATACCTTCAATACCAGATTTTAGGGTTACAGTAGAAGAAGGACAGCCACTACAAGATCCTTGTAAAACAACGCTTACAATACCTTGATCATAAGATTCAAACTCGATATTACCACCATCCATTTCGACTGCTGGTTTTACGTAAGTTTCGATTAATTCTTTGATTTTTTGTACGATTTCTTTCTCGTCGCCGCTATAAGCATTCTCAATTCTTTCTGCTTCGATCTTCGACATCACCTCTTCGAATCCTTCTTTCACGATCTCGCCACCTTCTTGAATATAACTCTTGATGAACTCCTTCAACTTGAGCATAATATCTTCCCACTCATAATTCATCTCTTTTGTAACCGTTACGAAGTTGTTACATATGTATACGCCTTTAACGTAAGGTAGTTCGAATAAAGCAGTCGCGATTGCAGACCATTCTTTAGCCAATTCTTCTTCACGAAAATCTGCTGTTCCACGATAAAGCATACGATTCGTAACGAATTTGAGCGACTCCGGGTTGGGGGTCTGCTCTGTATAGAGCATTACTGGACTTTTGGTTACTGGTGTATCCATTTTTATATCTTTAAAACTTACTCTTAATGATAAAATCTGTACTTATATAGTCTGATTCTACAAAATTAACACATTTCAAGAAATAGAGTTTGATCAAAGTAACAAATACTTCATAACCCAAATTTCTTAACATTTTTACCCCATCTTTTTAATTAACTCTATGTTGCGTGCTCGCCTTGATAGCGGTCGGGCTGTGATTTCGGCGTAAAATATTTTTTAAGAACTATTCCCCGATAAAATCAGCCATATTCATTATTATTAGCTCTTTGGTTAGGCTGAATCATAGCCATTGTTAGCCACCCTTATTTCAGTTTTTCAATAATCTCAATAATTTCATTTCCTTCTCCTATTTTTAGTTCTTCTCCTTCTTTACTTTCGTATGGAATTCCACCTTTTACATATTTTAAAACACCATTTTTATCTAAAAATAAATTCATAGGATACGCCTGTATTCCTAATTGCCCTGTGAAATCTTTGGCATCAACTAAATGTTTAAAGTTAAAAGGATGTTTTTTAAGAAATTTTTCCACATCTTCTTTTTTCTCGTATGTAATGGCAATAAAGTTAAAGTCATCTTTATATTTTTCTTTGATTTTATTCAACACAGGCATTTCATCTATGCAAGGTGCACATCTTGTAAACCAAAAATTTATCATAGTCGGTTTTCCAATTAATTGCTCTGAACTGAAACTGTTGTCCATTAAAGTATTCAGGTCAAATTTTGGAAATTCCTTGTCTTTAAAGTCAGATAGTGGTCCAGAGTTAATTAAGTTTTCAGATTTCTTATCGCTAATGGCAAAACTTATTCTTGAAATTATTGAATCTTTTTTTGTTTCTGTATCTGTAATAGTCAAACTTCCATATAATGGTTTTCCCAATAAGTCACTCATTTTAGCAACTTGGTCAGATAGCATCTTATTCGCTTCGGCTTCTGTAATTCGGTTTTTTCCGTCCGTTGTGTAGTAAGTTGTTTGTGAAAATGAAGTAATAGAAATTAATAAAAACAATATTATTATTAGATATTTCATGTGTTTAAATATTT
>JAKVCU010000138.1 GCA_022448955.1 Saprospiraceae bacterium | reverse complement strand
AAAATTGGTATAATAAATTCTTTTAGTCAGCTCAAAAATCGTGCGTAACTTCTCTATCTTCAGTTACTTACTATTTTTGAGCTGACGCCGTGCCTGCCGGCAGGCAGGAATTTATTATACAAGCAATTTTGACTAGCCGCTTATTACATAAATCTTCAAATATTTCAGTAATCTTTTATAAGTAGTCAACTCAAAAGTGGACGCAGTAAAGTCTTGCCCATGTTCAAATATACAACATTTTGTGTTAAATTAATAAATAAACCACATTTTTTTTATAAAAACATTCAAATTGCAAAATGTAACTATTCCATTTTTTTTCCGTTTAACAAAGAGTTGTAGGTGAATAGCATTTTATTAAAATTTTAATATTTAAACTATTGCAAAAATGCTAGATTAACCATATAATCACCTACAGATACCCTATTTAATCACGACCTTGTAGTACCGCCCATGAAACATTTTTTCTTAGATAGACAGCTAAGTAAGCTGGAAAAACAAGCCAATAACGATTTACTTTTATTGATGGAGGTAAGTCCTGAGTATTACACAACAACTGAATTAAAATCCCTACTTCGTGAATTAAAAACGAAGCAAAAACAGGTGCAGAAGAAAAAAGACAACTTATTCCTTGTCGGTGCCTCTGGTTCCATTTGGATGGCTTTATCTTTTTTTGCACAAATGATGGAAATTCCTTGGATTGGATTAATAGCTATTGGATTAATACCCCTTGCCTTTGGCACTTATATTGGTGGCACCATTATCATTGAAAAACGAAATCGATTCTTTAAATACGCTTACCATATTGACAAAATTATCCGCACAGAGATCGAACGCAGAAAAAAAGACGCTTCCATTTTTTAAATGCTAAGTACAAATCTTCAAAAATTTGTTTCCTTTTATGTATTATGTAGGGTGTAGGGATGTTGCCCTATTCTGTTTTATCTGATAGGTGATTTCATTGAGGTTTGAATGAATGAGCCTAACCTTTGATCTATGAAAAAAAAAGCTCCCATTGCTTCAGGAGGGAATAGTTCCCCCCTTGGTGCAACCGTCAGGCCACATGGTGTTAACTTTAGTATCTTTTCCAAGAATGCTACAGCTGTTGAATTATTACTTTTTGATGAAACCCATCCTAGCCATATTAGTGAAGTTTTTCTATTAGACCCAATACTTAATAAGACTTTCTACTATTGGCACATCTTCATCTCTAATATAGGTGAAGGTCAACGTTATGGTTATCGCATACATGGCCCTAATAAACCAGAAGAAGGTTTACGATTTGATCCTAAAAAAGTAATGCTTGACCCTTATGCGAAGGCCGTCGATATGAGCAGCTATTCTAGGATAGCTGCTATGCAGGAAGGAGACAACAGTGCAAGTGCTATCAAAGCAGTAGTCGTAGATGGCAGTGATTACGACTGGGAAGATGATTTCTGCTTAAAGCATCCCTTTTCCAAGACAATCATCTACGAAATGCATGTGGGTGGCTTCACTAAACACCCCTCTTCGGGCCTAGCCAACCACCTGAAAGGTACTTATAGAGGCTTAATTGAAAAAATCCCTTATCTCCAATCTCTTGGCATCACTTCCGTCGAATTACTGCCTGTGCTTCAATTCGATGCAGACGATGTACCTGATCAATCACTCACCAACTATTGGGGGTATAGTCCTATCGCACTATTCGTACCGCATGCAGCTTACAGTAGTTCAGATGATCCATTGGAGGTCATCCGAGAATTTAAAGATATGGTGAAAGCCTTACATAAAGCAGGGATTGAAGTCATCCTAGACGTTGTTTTTAATCACACAGCAGAAGGTAATGAGTTTGGCCCTCTGATTTCCTTTAAAGGAATTGAGAACAGGGCTTATTACATGTTGGAGGAAGATAAGAAGTATTATCGCAATTACAGCGGGACGGGTAATACCCTTAATGGCAATCACTCTATTGTACGCCGATTAATCGTTGATTGTTTGAGATATTGGGTATCCGAAATGCACATTGATGGTTTTCGATTTGATTTAGCATCTGTTCTGTCGAGAGACGAGGATGGCCATCCTATCGAGAATCCTCCTATTCTTTGGGAGATTGAATCTGATCCAGTTTTAGCATCTACAAAAATTATTGCGGAGGCATGGGACTTGGGGCAATACCAACTAGGTTCTTTTATAGGTGATAAATGGGCAGAATGGAATGGTATGTTTAGAGATGACATTCGAAGTTTTATAAAGAGCGATGCTAATCAAGTAGGCAAGATGGCCGATCGCATATTAGCTTCTCAGCAGCTTTTTGGATCCATTCTTCGTGATCCCAACCGAAGCATCAATTTTGTGACCTGCCATGATGGTTTTACCATGAATGACTTGGTCTCCTACAATTATAAGCACAATCACGCCAATGGCGAAAACAATAAAGATGGACACAATTATAATTATAGCTGGAATTGCGGTGTAGAGGGACCAACTGAAGATACCGCTATCAATCAGTTGCGTACTAGGCAAATGAAAAACTTCTATACACTACTTATGATGTCTCAAGGTACCCCTATGATTTTAATGGGTGATGAGATTGCAAATACACAGTACGGTAACAATAATACTTATTGTCAAGATAATGAAATGAGCTGGCTGAACTGGGATACGATCTCAGCGAATAAAGATTTGCTCACTTTCGTGAAAAAAATTATACAGCTGAACCTAAAAACTGCTTATTTCCAGGAAGAAAACTTTTGGGGTAAAGTTAAAGATGGGGTGGGTACAAATATTCATTTCCATGGAACTGGCCTCTTTAGGCCAGATTGGAGCAAGGAATCGAGGACACTCGTTTATTCTCTGGATAACCCAAATTATCCCTATCAATTGTTCATTATTGCTAATGCTTATTGGGAGCCAATCAAATTTGATATTCTTTATAGGGGGATAAAAGAATGGAAGAAGGTCATTGATACCTATCAAGAGCATCCAAACGATATTTTAGAACCCGAAAATGCGCCAATAATTGAAGGAAATTGTATCGAAGTGCCTCCGAGAACGACCATCGTTTTATGGGGTAACAAAGAATAAAATTATTTAAGATTTTCTTAACTAAGCAGAGCAGTAACTTTTGAGTGAAGTGCCAGTCTAAATAAGCGAAACAAAGAAACAAATACAGGAAATCATAATCCTAAAAGAATTATACAGTCGGGTGATTTTAATAAGTTAGTTGATGGCTCCTCTCAGGAGCCATTTTTTATTCCTGAATAATCCCGAATAATTGAGCAGCTTCGCCAAAAGACATTCCAATCCATTTTTCCATATTTATTTTTGTTATCCTAACTTTAGAAGCAGCTTCTAATTTTGCTTCGACAGATTGGTGATAACTCGTGTAAGCAGCATTATAATCTTCAAAAGACACCTCACTATTTTTGAATAAGGCTTTGACCAATTCAAAGGTAGCTTTGGCATCTTCTTCTGTTTTGACTCTTACTTTTAGTACATCTTTAGCAAGTAAATAATCTTCGTAGATTAAATATATCGTCTCTTTAATATCTACCTGGCCTTGATATAGCTCTGCCTCTGCTATTTTTTCTGTTTCTTTTGCAGCCCTAACTTGATAAGCCGTTGTAAGCAATGGACTCAAATTTAGAGAAGCTCCTATGCTTACTCTCGGAAACAGAATCGCCTCCGTTCCAGGCATAGACGGATCGTTTTCCTCTGCATTTTGATTGAAGCCAAAATTAAACCCTACTGCTCTAGTCCACCCCATTCGAGCAATTTTAGTATTTTCTGCTGCGATAAATTGATGGGATGCTAAAATACGATTAGCAGGTGTATTCTGCCATGCTAGTTGAAGTAAAAAATCTTCAAATCGCTCTGGCATCGTATCCAAATCGGGAATAGTATTTTGGGCATTTATGCTATTGGCCACAATCAAGGTAAATAGAAAACAAAAAAACTTGTACATCATGCTATAAGCTTAGAATTTATTAATCGACCTATGAGATATACCGGAAAATGGTATGGAGTAGTAGCAGTCTGCTTTGATCCGTTCACATTAATCACTTTACCGACCATTACTTATACAAAGGATTATGTCTAGGTACATTATTTTTATTTTGGATGTTCAAACCTGACTATATCAATTTGAATATCATATTATGGCAATTGAGCATCATTGATACCCAGATCATCTAATCCGATACTTTCAAAAGTCATTTGTGCCTGACTTCCTTCATACAATATACCAATAGTACTGTTATTAATAGATGTTAAACTAGAATAACCTCCACTAAGTTCCAGTTCATCCAAAAGTAACCAATATTTTTCGGGCCATGTTTGGCCTTCATCAAAACTAAGCTTAATGGTCATACGTTCTCGTCTATATTTAGAATTTGGGTTGGAAAATAATAAGATACTTTTATGTTCACCATTCATATTGGTATAAGTATGCTTATAGATAGAAGCCATGCAAACTGGCTCAACTAGAGCATTATGATGAGTAGGATGTTGCTCCCAATGTGCTCCTAGGTCCTTTGTAGTGAAAATAGCCCGCCCATTGCTATTCGACTTTTCATATCGATTTCGATTATCGCGCATGTTTTGCATGATACTTCCATCGCTTAACTGTACAAGCATATTTTCGGTAGTGTTACTGTAAGATGGTTTACTTCTTTGCCATGATTGGCCGCCATCTTTGCTGAATGTAATATTCGAGAAAGGGTGTTGATTTTTGTCTTTTCCTTGTGATGGGAATACCAAAGTGCCATCATCAAGTGTTATTCCGCTACCAGGAGCAGGTGCTGACAAGTGCCATTCGTTGTTCTTTGCTTGTTTGGTAATATTTATAGGATCTCCCCATGTTTTTCCATCATCGATAGATTTGGTTAATAGGAATTGTGAAGTTCTATTGATATCAAATCCAGGTAGCGAGCCATTATTTCTCCATTGATGGTTCCAATCGGTGGAAGCTACGGTAAGCTCTTCAACAGGTTTTCCAGTTTTACTATCGATCACACCATGCATCCAACATCCTGCAATGTAAATCTTATTGCTGTTCTTATCTACTAGTATACAAGCATCACTAACTCCATTGAATTTTTGAGGAAGCATACCATATTCTCCCATATCTAAAACTATACGCATGGGTTCCCAAGTATTTCCACCATCTGTACTTCTACTTAGGCCGATATCAATATCTCCTTGTAAATCTCTACCGCTATCTCTCCTAACATCATATAGCGCAAGCAAGGTGTTTTCATTGGTGCTCGCCAAAGCTGGGATACGATATCTAACAACACCATCGTCACCTCCTTTTCTTAAGGCTACACCAATGCGCTGATTTATACGCTTAGCCTCAATTGAGGGATTTAATGGTGGTGATTGTAAAAATGCGACCTTTCTTATTCCTGTTGATATTGAGTGATCGAGTGAAGTGTTATCCGATAGGGTTACAGCAACTATAAAATATTTATTTTTGACTCCTTGTGGGCTTGGGAAAGTAAAATCCGCATGATCATTGCTCAACCTTTGATTCCTGATTAAACGCCCTTTATTGGTTTGCCAAGTGCTATCTTTCCCCATATCAAATAGAAATACCGAATCTATATCGTTGATATTGGTCGTTCCTTCAAATTCTACTAACAAATTTTCTACAAAAAGCTCTTTTGTTGTATTGATCTTAAACTGCAATATTGGTGTACACGATTTGAACTTCAATACTGGTATTTGTACTCTATTTTGGTCTATTGAAACTTCTTGTCCCCATAAAGAGGTAGTTTGGGTTGAAAGTACTAATATGGCTAACAACAGTTTCACTCGTTTCATAAATTTGTCTTTTATTGATTTTTAAAATTTCATCACAGCTTCATTTCTTGGTTGAAGTTTCTCAGAATGCAACATAAAGATCGATATTAGTAATCAGCAAGCTGTTGACTGGCTAAGCCTTCGTTCAAAGAATAAATTCCCTCACAAACACTTATTGATCAAGATAGCCTTCCTCATCAAAATCTTTTAAACGAGCAATGATGGCTAAGAAGATGTAAAAAATGATACTCGTAGGAAGAAGAGTTGTAATTTCTTGTGGATAACAGGCCAATGCAAGCATAAAAACAACCACTGTTAAAGCTTGGTAAACTACCCGAATGATTGGATCTCTAACCCTTAAATAATAGAACAAGGCCATTCTTAATGCTGCAAATAGCAAGCCCATATATAATAATAGCCCCAACCATCCCATTTCTACGGCTATCCGTACAAAACCACTATCATGAGCAAAGCCTGCCAGCCAAGAATCTGGACTAAAACGCTCTCCCCAAATCCCTGTACTTCCCAATCCTGCACCAAACGGATGCGTTTGAATAAATGGTTGTATCAGTTTCTGATTCTCCATTCGTACTTGAACAGAAGCGTCTTTAGCAGGGTTGAAGGCAGATTGAATCCTGTATATGATCGCATTACTCGTTGATTTCATGACAAATGCTGTACCCAAAAGGGCCATCAAACTTGCAATGATTAATACCTCCTTCTTGGGATTAATCATTACATAAAAAACTCCTGCAATAGGTACTAAAAGAAAGGGTGTACGCGATCCAGCATATGCCATAGATAAGAACATCATCAAGCCCATTCCAATTAGGGCGGCTCGTTTCCACCATACAAACGGAGCGGTAGCTAAAATTAGGCTAAAGGTTCCCATATAAGCCATTAAAGTTCCAAAGGTAGTGGGGTCAGAAAAGAAAGAAAATGCTCTAAACCTATTCCACTGCACGATGAGCTGATAACGTTTTGGGTTTTCGTAAAGCCAAGCCCATTCCTGAGCGCTATAACCAATAAACTCTTGCTTGATGCCATATAAGGCTGCCAAGAAAGCTAACCCTATCAAGCATTTTAGCATCCAAAACACCTGTTTACGGTTTTCTAAAGCATAATGTACGATGAAGTAAAATATGTGTAAAACTGCCAAACTTCGAACTGTGAATACCCAAGCCATCTTTGATGGTGCAATTGGATTGAGCACCATCAAAAAATTATAACTCACCCAAATAATCACCCAAATACTAATTCCATTCCTAGGAAAAGTCCAATCTCTTTTTTTGGCGTAAGCCACCATCATACTTAACCCTAGGAGGAAGAAAAGGGCATCTACCGCTGTTCCAATAGGTGCAGAAGTATACTTCATGATAAGACCAAAAAAATAGGCAATGCACAATGTTAGTAGAACACCTATTCGCAAATAAAGGGAAGATAATATTACAAAGGGAATAGCTAGTGTCAAACCGAGTAAGGCCGCACTTAGTTTTAAACCCAGCAGGGCCATTGAGCCACTCACAATCAATGCTATTATTAGCAAAATGCCTATCCCAAGCGGGTTATTCATTTTTTGCTGAAGCAATTGAATACGCAAGTATTTAAAGTATGCTAATAACAGTATTCTAGTCCATATCCATATTTGGCGAAAGCGATCCAGGATGGACATACCAATGTCTTGAATGTGTTGAATAAATGCAGACATTAAAAGAATAGAATTTTCACAAATATTCCCAACATGGCTAACCCAAAGGTCAACCATGCTAAGATTTCAACAAACTTATCGCTAGGTGATAATTGTTCTTTCATTTAATTTCTACCTAATGCTTTTTTTGCAGCTTTTGTCAAAATAGGAGGTACAAAATCCAGTACAACCTCCCTTAGTTTTTGCTTTTTATTGTAGTCACGCATCACGTTATCATTCCCATTTCTAGCTACAAAAAGGGTGTTGTGGTCTTCAAGTCCACCCTCTACTTCTTCCTCTGGACGACCATTAGTGTAATAGTACAATGCTAATGATTTACGACTACGATCTGGAGGACAAGTCAGTGGATTTGGCAAACCATGATAGGAAGTACTTGTAGTATTGAACATAGCCAGCGTGTTATAATGAGGTGCTACTTTCTTAACACATTCGGTCATGTCTTTATTCCACAATTCAAAGTGCCCACCATATTCATCTTCCCAATCTTTGTTTAGGTATATCAAGATGTTCAGACGTCGATCTAGTTTACTGAGTCTATGTTTGTTAAAATCTGCATGAATTTTAAGAAAGCCTCCTGGCTTTGTTTCATGCAGGCCACCTCCCTCAAAATAAGGGTCTGGTAAAAGGACCTCTTGAATTCCTGTTAACTCTTGCAGGAAGTCTAAGAAAGGTTCTGAGTTTAAGAAATGGACAAATTGCTTGGTCTTTGGTCCAAATTTACCTTCACCTTTAGAAGCTAATTTCACTTCATTAGGATTGTTAAATTTTATATCTCCCTTTTTCTTTAAATCGGGAAACTCTTCCAAAATTTCATCTAGCATTTCTGGATTAAAGAATTCACTAAAAGTAATGTTTGGAAATGGATCTGCTAATGCATAAGCACTTTTGTAATGAGCTGCCACTTTTTGTAAATCACGATAAGGTGTGTTAAGAAATTCCATAATTTTCATTTTGAGCTTGTTTTTAAAACGATTAAAAACAGGAACTAGAAAAACAAACTTATAAATTAGTAAGCTACGAATTAGAATGAACGACCTATGAGTGCTCAGCTAATTCTAAATGGGAGTTCATAAAAGGTTTTAAAATGGACATGCTTTTAGCAATTGTTACTCTAAATATAAACATTCTTTTTATTAAAAGGAAGAAGTACCTAGTAATTAAAAGGTTGTCTTTTTGGGCATGAAAAAGTTTAGATAAGCTTAATATAAATAAATTCCTTGACTTTTTCTTCATTTCTTGATTTAATTTATGATTGTGATCAAGTTCAACCCGCCTAACAATTTGCTTGTTTAATTCTTGAATATATCTTCCGGTTGCTTACTATTAATAGGTACGACCAACTAACAAATCAGATTTGCAGAAGGAACCGACGATAATTTTGGCTTAACAGTATCCCAAAACTGCTGCACTCTCGCAGTCCAAGTATTGGTTTCTGCCAATGCAATCCGTGCTTTTATTGTTTCTTCGCTATTATCCAGAATAGCTTCATCGATATATTCAATAAATGCTTCATGGTTTATTGCCAATCGAATCTGTGATTCAAATGAACGAATATCATCAGAGAAACTCGTAGAAACTACCGATTTGCCAGCAGCCAAGTATTCGTTAATTTTCAGTGGATAAACACTTTTAGTCTGTTTATTTATCTTAAAAGGGATTAAGCATACATCCATGTATTGTAAATACTGTGGCAACTCATTGATATCTTTCCCACCGGTCAAAATCACATTAGGTAGTTGATCTAAACCATATTCTTTGTAATCATTACTATTCAATGGTCCGACCAGTAAAAGTGTTTTATCGTTATGTTGTAATGCAATTTTTCGAACTAAAGCATAATCCACTCGGTATTCATTTAGATTACCCATAAATCCAATAACTTTGGAATCAATACCTGCCAACTCCCTTGGTTTATCAAAAGCCTCCTCCGTAGTTCTTCTAAAAATTTGTATATCAGCTGCATTATGCAAAATATGTGTCTGAGGGTTGAGGTGTTTTTTTAGTTCATAAAGGTTTGTCGAAGTCACAAAAGTCAAATCTGATGCTGCGATTGCTTCTTCTTCTAGTCGATGAGCATGTTTTGCCGTGTACTCTTCTTCGAGCATATCATCAATACATTGATAAATAGAGAGCTGTGCACCCATTGATGGGGGTAAAGCCCCTGCATAAAATGAATTAAAACAATTGAGATAAATAAAATCCTTCAAATCATAATCTTGAATGACTTGAGCGATCGTTTGAAGTATGATTTTGTTATTGTAATCAAATATGCGATCGTATAATCTGCCTTTCGGCAAAAAATTGATCGGTATCGTATTAGGTGGATGAATGCAGATGACATTCTCAGGCAAATGAGGTGTATCGTCATAGCGCATTTTTCCTTTCCAAAGTTCCTTTTTCCTGTTCTGAACGGCATCTTCTTGGTATCTACTCAAAAAGTCCTTGTAGGTAAAAGGATGATTGATATAGAATACGCGGTTGTTCTTCGCAAATTCTTTTGCAAAAGATAAGGATACGGAAGAGTAAGGGTGGTCCCAAGGAAAAAGGGTAAAATAAATGATGTCAGTATTTGGATTCATATTTTTATTCTATAACCCATCTTGGGTTAATTTTATCTTTAATTAAATGAACTATTCTTTCGTAAAAATCAATGGTATAATAAAATACTCGATATGTGCGAATACCAAAATAATGATGCAGCAAGCACTGCATACCAATAAAAGTGATCATATAGGTAGTCAAAGTGCCATATACGGCACCCATCAAATCATATTGAGCGATAAACCAATAATTTAAGATCACATTCAATATCGCTCCTCCCATTGTAAAATAAAAGTTGATTTGTGGCTTTCCTGTAGCATCCAATATTGTTCCGAATTGCACTGCAAAAGGAACAAATAAGCCATAAAGCATCGTCCATTGTAGCACAGGCACTGCATCTAAGTATTGCTCACCTGCGATTATCCAGACTATCCAATCTGCAAAGATCAAAACAAAAACTACAGAGGGTAAAATAAAAGCTAGAATAGCTCCTACAGATTTTTCATACAACAGCTTTGTTCCTTCTTTTCCTTCCTTTAAGGCTCGTCTAGCACTTTGCGGAAACACTACTGCAGCCATTGAAAAGGTAGGTACTTCTGCCAAATTGGTAATCCGAATGGCCAATTCATAAACAGCAACTGCCACAGTTGAACTCACGGATAAAGTCCCTAACATGATTTTGTCAATACTTTTATAAAGCATGGTACTCAAATTGGTACCAAAAACATATTTTCCATAATGGAATAACTCCATAACCCACTTCCCATCAATCTTTTTACTAAACCTTAAAAAACGCCATGCAAATCCACCAGACACTACTGCTCCAAGAGCAGCCGCTACGATTTGCACCATGGCTAAGCACTCCAAAGCTACATCCTGCCCAAACAGGTAAAACCCTAATACAAAAGCAAAGAAGATTCCTTTATTCAAAAAGTTACCCCAAAAAATACCATTGAATTGGAGATTGGCTTGTTGGATAAAATTACATTGATGCAAGGGAATCAGCATCAAAGTCGTGATAGCATACCAATACAGCAAACCTTTTAGTTCCGGCGAATTCCACCACGTACTCAAGTATTCTGCCATTGCCAATAAGCCCAAAATTGTCAATAATGCTAAAGTTATGTTTAGGATTAAAGAAGCCGTCATAATTTTCCCATAGTCCTCTTCTTCGGCTGTCGCCAAATACTTTACTAGCGCATTTTGCAACATACCTATTCGAGCGACTTCTACTATCGCTGCAGTCGTTACAAATAACACCCATACGCCAAAATCACCCTTACTCAATAAACGCAACAAAAGCCATAGGCTACCAAAGCCGAATAGCATCATCGACATGCGTTCGGAAAAGGATAAAAATCCTGCTTTTAACCAATATGATTTTTGTTTTGTCATTATTTATTTTTAGGCGTTCTGCGGAGTTTAAAACTTTGTAAAACGGTGTAGTTTAACTTACATCATCCAACTGCTTCAAGTTCACTTGATTGAGTATTCCACCCATGAATTTATCATTCAGCGATTGTAGGAAAATGATGCTTTCTTTATCTGCACGACGTAGTCGATCCTCTGCTTCAAAAACAGCAATCACTTTATCTGCATATTCTACCAATTCTTGTGAGTCAGAGTATTCATTCATGGCAGCACCTTCCATTAGGATGTAATCATATTGTTGCTCTAAGGCATTGAGGAAACCTTCAACATCTTTTCCCGCAAATATCTCTGATGGAGAGTCGCCTGACAAAACACTTCCGATGATGCTAATCTCTCCATTGACATGAAGCAGTGGTTTTTTTCGATCTTTCTTTTCATCATAAAAAGCATCTCGGCCATTTGTTAGTAATGGATTAGATTTGGTCTTTGTGTTTACCCAACGAGTGAGGTTGTTGTGCTTAAAATTCGTATCCAATACCGCTACTCGATAATTCTTCTTGCTTAAAGAGTAAGCCAAGCTCAGAATAGTAAAGGTTTTACCACTATGTGCCTGTGTAGAAGTAAGCAAAAACCGCTTTGCTCCTGATTGTTCGATAGCATATCGAATTCTACGCAAAGATTCTTTATACTGATTGATGGAAGTAGGGTGATCAGCCCCATTAAAGGCTTCTTGCAGGTCTAATTTCTTTTGTTTGACTTGATTGATAAACCCTAATAATGATACTCCTGTCAATCGTTCAAACTGCTGTGGAGAATGAAAAGAAGTATCAAATAATAAAGTCATAAAAATCAAAAATACACCAATGGCTCCCGTGGCTACTCCTGCAAAAGCAGAAAATAATAATCGCTTAGCAGGCTCTGGCTCTTCGGGTATTTGAGCATATTCAAAGACAGATAATGGATTGAGCGCACTTTCAGCGATTACACGAGCATCATTCAATCTGGAGAACGATTGTAGATATTCATTCATCGCAATTTCCTTCTGACTTTCTAGCAAGTCTATATTAGCTTCTGCCAAAACTAAATCGGTAGAAGTACTTTTCACTCTCTTTATCTCTGCATCTAAGGATGCCACACTTGCTTTGGCTAAGGACAAATTTAGCTCTTCTTTAATCCTCATTTCAAGCAGATTATTCAGCAGGGCCTTTTCCTCTTCTTTTGGGAGGTTAGTTCGGCTTTTCGCCAAACTTTTGATGAGATCTTCTCTTTGTAATCCTCTGGATACCAACTCATCATCTGTTGCTATTTTATTACCTTCCTCTATTTGTTCCTCTTTAATATTTTTGATGGTACCATGTACATCATCTAATTTGACATTAAGTTGTTGATAAAGCTGGACTAATTTTTCAGTGTCTTTAAATTCTTCTTGTAGGTAGCTATTCAGGCTCTTTATATTTTGTTTGAATCCTTCAATGTCTTTTTTGGCTTCCTCTCTTGCCACCTCTAAATCCTTCAATTGATCAACCACCGATTCTGATTGTTTATCCATGTTGACGATATTGCTCCCTTGCTTGAAGTTGTTCAATTGTCGAGTTAATTCATCTACTCTTTGTTTTTTCTGTTTGGTAAGATCTTTATAGAATAATACGGCTTGGTTTTCATCCCTATTTTGCATTAGCATATTATAACGAATAAATAGGCGAATAAAATTATTCACGGTAAATTCACATAGCTCTGCTGACTCCGATTCAAATTCTACTCTTAAATAATCTGTATCCCCTACTCTATCAATACTAAAACTCTCCAATAAGGATTCGTGATCATATCCATAAGCTTTGGATAACTCTTTAAAGATAGCGTCCTCTTCTTGGGTGATCTGGAGGAACCAAAGAGAATCTCGTTGAAGGTATAATTTATTGGAAAAGAATTGAATAGCTTGATCAGAAGCGGTAATTTTAGCATCTTCTGGAATTTGGCGAAAGGGCTTTTGGCCCATCATACCCGCCATCAAATCATGGGTAAGAAGGGTATAGGTCAACAACCGCATAGAAGTACGAGACTTCATCGTTTCTTTTAAATTACTAAAAGCGGAAATCACCTCAAACTTTTGTACAAAGGCATCATCTGTGCTTAGTTTGATCCGTTTGGTAGTGGTTATACCTGTTGAAAGGATTGCTTTTGACTTGAAGCTAGGCGATTTTAGGCCTACTAGAAAGTAAGTTAGTGCTATTGATGTGAAGACGGATAACAGTAAAATCCATTTTCTTCGCCACAAAACATTGAATAAGTATTGTAAGTCCATTCCTAATTGGTATCACTTCCTCTTTTCGAGAAAACTAGCTGGTTTCAAAATTTAAGCATGCTTAAATTTTAGCTTCCAGCAAGTGTGTTTGTTCGTTCAAAAATTTTGAATTAATAAGGGCTTGAACCTAACCAATTGCGATCAATTGGCTATGTGTGCCCTATAAATGCTCAAAAATTAACAAACATTTATTAGGAATAGTAAAGAGGCGCGATAATTTAAGGATTTCGAGCCTAACTGGAGTTGATAAAGATTTAACGTAATAGCGATGCTTTATCGTATAACGATATCCAAATCCTTACAAAAATAGTTATTTTGTTGGAGTTATTAAATACTTTGTTGAAAAAATAATCGCTGAATTTTTCCATTATGAAAACTGTTTATGCATTACTTGTTGGTATCAATGACTATCCATCCCCTATACCGGCACTAAGTGGATGTGTATCGGATGTAGAGCGTATAAAAACGCATCTTGAGCAAAGTGATCAATTACAGCTTGAAAGTCTATTCTTGACTGATCAAAATGCAACCAAAGCAGCTATAGTGGAGGGTTTTGAGTCGCATTTAGCGAAAGCGAAAGAAGAAGATATCATACTATTCTACTACTCTGGCCATGGCGTACAAGAAGAAGCAGATGAAGTTTTTTGGGATGCCGAAGCCAACCGAAAGCTACAAGGCTTAGTCTGCTATGACAGCTTTGTCAATCCCGATCAAGAAGAATACCATTTTTTATCTGATAAAGAGTTACGCTACCTTATCCATCAATTAAGTAATACTGGTGCACATATATTGAGCATTTTTGACTGCTGCCATAGCGGTGATAATACGCGTTCGAGCGAAACAAGCGTAAGAAAAAGGCAGATAAGCATAGATACCAAGAACTTGGATCGAGCATTTCCGAAAAGGAAATGGGAAGACTTTGTTTTTGCGAAAGCACTAAAAAGAGAAGATTTTGAAGGGAAAGCCTTGTCAGAAATCCTTCCTGTAGGGAGGCACGTGCAGCTAGCTGCTTGTTTGCCTTCTCAATCTGCTTATGAAAGTGATGGTAAGGGCATTTTTACGGATCAGTTGCTTCAACTTTTGCAAGAGACGAATAACGATATTTCTTATCAAGAACTCAAATCGAAATTACCGCTTCGCATTCCAAAAAAGTTCCGCCAAACACCTTTGGTTTATGCTCCTCATCAATTAAATAGTTTGTTTTTGGGATTTGAACAAAGTCAAGCTCCAGAGGAATTTGCCTATGTTACTTTTGCCAATGAAGCATGGTGGATGGATGTGGGCTTATTGCATGGGCTTTCGCCAAATCTAAAACAACTAAAGGTAAGCACAGCAAATGGACAGGAGCAATACACTGCTCAAATCGTACAGGTATATGATGATAAAACCAAGATTTCTTTTGCAGAAGCACCAAAGAAACAAGAAGGCTTAAAAGTATTCTTTAGCGATCTGCCTCGGGAAGAAGTCCATGTCATGATTAAAGACTACGCCCAAAATACTGCCCTCCAAAAAGTACTTAAAGAACAAATAGATGAAAGCCTTGACCTAGCCATTACAGAGGAACAAGAAAAAGCAGACCTGATCATTCATATTGGACAAGAAAAAATAAAGCTTACATTCAACTACGATGAGCAATACTACTTGGTGCCATTAGTCAATGTAGATGATAATGCAGACAAAAATCTCCTACCTTATGTTTTCCATATAGCAGATTGGATACGCATCAAAAATTTAGAAAACACTCGTCCTTCAAGAATCAAAAAAGGAGATATCGAAGTGGAGTTCATAAAAATCGGCAAATGGGATACAGAAGAAAATATGGAAGGGAAAAATAATACTTTTAACACCACTTACGACAAAAATGCCGATGGCGAATACAGTGGAAAAGTTAAAATAAAAATTATTAATCACTTACCATTCAAAGTTTATGTAAGTATGCTTTACTTAAATATGAATTTCATGGTTTATGAAAAGGTACTTATACCAGAAGTAATAGAGCTAGAACCACAAGGTACTGCCTATTCATTTGAAGGAAAACCTATTGATTTGACTTTCGAGCAAGAAGTGAAAGCGTTCAAACTTTCTCACAGCACGACTTACTTTAAACTATTGGCAAGTGCAAAACCTTTCCAAGTAGATAAACTTGCTCAAAACCCACTTCCAAAACCGACACAATCACAAACAAGAGTTGTCGTTAGAAGAAAGCCAAATTCCAGCAAAACTTGGAGTAATTGGAGAGCGGATTTATTTACTTTAAAAATCAAAAACCCTTATTTATAATATACAGGAGGAGAAAACCATAATGATTTTCTCCTCTTATTCTTTTACTTATTACTTCCTCTGTTCCAGAAGTACTGGAAACCTACATTAAAACCAATATTATTCAATGTATTTTCAGTTTCGTTATCAGTAAAGAAGCCAGAACTATCTTCAAACTCTGTATTAGAACCATTGATGTTCCAACCTACTGTAAATTCTAATGCAAAATTTGAGGTCAGGAATAGATTCCCTCCTCCTGCAATTCCAAAATCAAAAGAATTAGTCGTGCTTTCAAAAGTAGGGTTATCTGATCCAGCTATAGCATAGCCTATCGAGGCTTGTCCAAACCAAGCTAATCTAGATTCAGGTGTAAAATAGTACCTTGCAAAAGGTTGAATACTAATGCCTCCACTCCAAACTTCCACATCTCCTAAACCTGTCAAAAAGCTTAAACCTACAGCTCCACCAAGTACGATATTTTCAGTAAAGAAATAACCAACATTTGGAACCAAGCTCATCGTCAAAAATTCCACTTCACTAAGAGCCAATGTAATATTAGCTCCACTCATCCCTATCATCATTACCCCTGGTGCAATTCCAGAACTTGCTTGCCCCCAACTTTCTCGATCTGACGAAGACAAAAATGATCTTATTCCTAAGTTCAATGATAACAGGCCTGTATTATCGTCAGCAAATTCATCCTCAAGTAGCGTGAAAGAAAGTCCTCCTTCTAATGCTACATTAGCATTTAAAAACTTATTGACTCCCAAACTCACACCAAAAGCGTTAGAGCCATTATCACTAAACTCTAGAATTCCATCTAACTGTGCAAAATAATTGATATTAGTTGAAGAAGGATTAAAGTAATATCGTACAATCGGTACCAGTCCAAAAGAGGTATTATCCCCTCCTTCTGACAATATGGTCTGTGATGCAAAGCCTCCTCCTATCATAAAATGATCGGAAACAAAATAAGCGGCAATAGGGCTGAAAGTGATATCAACACCTTCTCCCACATCGTTACTCGATGTTTGATACCCAAGTCCAACTTCTCCATCTAATAGGAGCATTCCTTTGGAAACTTGTGCATGCGTTAATGATAAAAAAAGAAAAGAAAAAGCGAAAGTTGTTAGAATCTTTTTCATATGGTCATGTTTAAGTTTAAAGAGATTGTTATTCTTCATTATGGTTTCTATTCCAGCAATGCTGAAAGCTAATATTATACACTACATTGTCAATCTGTTTTTTGGAATTTGGATAAGATATCAACACACCATTGACTTTAGTTTGTAAGTCTAAATCAGTTAATACCCAACTTTTAGCAAATTGTGTTGCAGAATATGGTGAGCTACCTATTGAGAATAGGCCTTTTGAAATTGGTGTAAAAGCAAACTGTACTGAAAAGATAGTAATGACAATAAAAAAGAAGATCTTTTTCATAAAGCCATGTTTTAGTTTCCAATTCAAAGTAGAATTGTATTAATGAGTGATTTTAACAATAATTAGTTGGTCATACTATCTAAGACCTTTTCGATTTTTATGAATTGCAACTACTTATTGTCGAAATCAATAACCCCATCTTTTATCAATTGTTCG
>JAKVCU010000137.1 GCA_022448955.1 Saprospiraceae bacterium | reverse complement strand
AGAAATTTCATCGCTAAATTTTGTTAAAATGGCATTTTAAAACGCCCTTCTGTAACGTGTATAGTATCGCCTAAACAATCACTGTCATTAGTTCCTCCAATAAGATGAAAATCAAAAGTACCTACCATTGTTCGATTTTCTTTATCTATACTTAAAATATCAAGTGTGTTTACTTTATTAGTATCTAAATAATGTACGCAAGAAGATGTAAATCTTACTGCATCAAAAGGAGTGTAAATAACTTCGTCAAACACTTCAAGGCAGCTAAAACCGATAAAATTTTTGCTTCCTTTATTTGATTCAACATTCAAATTCCCTGCACTTACACTATAAAAAGTACTTATAGTATTATCTTCCCAATATTCTCCATTTATAAGGCAAACGAATACCTCTTTAGCCTCTGTATTCAATAGTTCTTCTATTGTAATGACGCTAGGAATAGAAGTTTCTTCTTTTTCACAAGTCAAATTGGTGAAAAGTAGGAAGCTCAGAGATAGGATGAGTAATAAGTTTAATCTTTTCATAGCTTATTTTAGTTAAAAGGGTATTTTGAACCTTCCTTCTGTTATTCTAATTTCATCTAAACATCCGTTTCCTGAACCTTCTAGAACAAATTCAAATGTACCAATCATCAATCTTTCTTCTATATCTAACCGAAGAATGTTAATAGCATTTACCAAGGTATCCATCTCTGATTCTGAATATGAACAAAGGTGATTTCTCATTACTGCACCAGAAAGGGTATGATAGCCTATTTCGGGAACAAACCCACCAAAGTTGATGAAGTGGCTAGACTCTTTATAAGCCTCCACATTTAATGTTGTTGCAGTAACAGAATATGAAGAACTAATATCATTACTAGCCCAATATTCTCCATTTACTAAGCACGCAAATAATTCTTTAGCATTTGTATTTAACAATTGTTCCTCTGTTGGAATAGATGGGATGTTTTTTTCACAATTGGTGAAAAGTAGGAAGCTCAGAGATAGGATGAGTAATAAGTTTAATCTTTTCATTGCCTGTACTTTTAACTCAGTTTAACTAAAAAAAGCAAGACTATCAAGTTTGTAGATTAAATTTAATGTTAAGTTTAAAGTCGATCAATCAATTGTACCATTTCTTCATAAAAAGAGTCCACTTGCTCTAACATAGGGAAATGATCCCAATCTTTGATTAGATGGAATTCACTCTTAGGAAAATCCGCCTTCCATAAATCTAAGTACTTAGAAGCAACGACTCGCTCTTTATCGCCCCACATGAAATGAAAAGGCTGATTTTTTAATTGTTGTTGCACAATGTCATACCATGGAGGCGTAATCAAATCAAAGAAAGTCGTAAAGGCTGCGCATCGACGATAATCTTCAAAAAACTGCTTGCGCAAATACGCAGGAATGCGATCAGGAAATAGGAACAATTTTCTTTCCCAGAAGGGCTGAAGAAAAGAAGCACCGATCATTTTTTTGATAAGCAATCGCATAGGCATCGGTTTCATCAACTTTGGGAAAAAACGCTCTTTAAGCGATGCTCCAATGCATGAATGCAAAATGACCGCTTTGGGTTTTATGTTGTTTGCTATTGAACCCTGCCAATCTCTAGCTGCCCATTCCATCAAAATAGAGCCACCAATACCATGACCATAAAAAATCCATTCTGCTTCTGGCGATTGCTCGACAGTAGTACTTAATGCTTCAAGGAAAGGTAGCCACTGGTCTTTTGCCTTTGGCAAAGGCCGGCCTTCAAAGCCTGGTAGTTGTGGCAATACGACTTCAAAGTTGACTTGCTCTGATTGGACTTTATCCACAAATCGTTCGAATCTTGCATTGGCGCCTCCATTTCCATGGAGCATTAAGATTTTTTTCTTCATTTACTTTCCATTTCTACTCTATCATACTGTAGTGTAATGGTTCTTAAGGAGAACGATTTCTACTATAGTATAATCACAACAAATGGAAAGTGAAATGTTTTATTCTATTTTACAAAATCCATATTTTCTGCTCAAGCTTTTAAGTTGAGACATCATCTCTTAATTGTGCAAATTCATTTTTGTTGTATTTCATTTTTTGATTTGCCTACGGCGTGTTTCTTTTTCAATCGATAAAAAGAAACCAAAAATCTTGGCAAATTAAATGCTCCCCCGCATTGCCGGCACCCACACCCACCTAATTTGCCTTTCCACCCGCTTTAATACTAATTTCAGGGAAAAGGAAACATCCTGCTCAAAGGTTTGAGCAAATCATTTCTAATCAATTTTTACGAAGCGACCTATCATTTGTTGATTGACCACTAAAAAGTATAATCCGGCATCTAGTTGATGCACGGCTATGCTTGATTCTTTACTCAGATTACCTCTTGAAATCGGCTGACCATTGGCAGAAAAAATGATATAATTGACTTCCTCGCCTGTAAAACCTTTAATGAATAATTCATTCTGAGTCGGATTTGGCGAAAGCACACCCACATTTAATTCATCAAAGGACTCTGCAATCGGAAAATCTGCTGAAATGGGATGGATTTGCAGAAAAGCATAATCATCTTCCTCGCCATTAGCAGGGGAGGAGTCAATATCTGGCGAAGAACAGGCCGTAACTTCTGCCGAGACATTATGCTCACCCTGAGCAAGGACTTTTGCCGAGAGTTGAAGGACCTGAGATGTGTTTGCCGCAAGGCTAGGAATCGTCCATGTATGTGTAGTGACATCATAAGCCGCATCAGCACTAATGAACGAATAACCGTCGGGCAGCGGAAAACCAACAGCAATACTATTGGCATCGCTGGGCCCTTGGTTATTCAGTTCGAGTGTGAATACAATAGCTGATCCAATGATAGGAGCAGTATTGTTAGTACTGAGGGTTAGTTCCAGATCAATTTGATCTGTTTCCGGATGCTCATAGGCACCCATATCAACTCTGTCACCTAGTTGTCTCATTGTTCCTTCGAAGTCTTCCTCTAATTGTATAGACGTAATTAACCCCTCATCGTTACTTCCTGCATCAATAATTAAGGAATTGGGTATGGCATGGAAGTCGCCATTTTCAGCATCTATCAATTGTGGATCTTCGTCCAATATCAAGTTATTGCAAAGCAAACTGGCAGAGGTATTAATGGATGAACAATCTTCTGCATCAATCAATGAGTAGGAAAGATAAAGCTGTGCTTCCCCATTGCCACTAAAGTGGAAATGACGATCAAAACTGCCTTGGCTATTCCAAATAATGGAATTATTGACGCGTGTTGTTACTTCTCCTGTCCAGGATTCATTGAGGTAAATGACACCGCCTACGCCTGCATAATTGGCGTAGAAAGTGCAGTTCGTTACGGTCATATCTACCGTTCCTCCATCGCCTAATCCGTAAAGTGCTCCTGCATTGGCTGCTTCGTTTTTAGAGAAGATACAGCTTCCAAATATCGCTTCCGCTAAACTTCCTGCTTTCGCAAAATTATAGATCACCCCGCCTGTATATTCTGCTTCGTTTTGCTCAAATAAGCAGGCGATAAAGCGCAATTTGCATTGATTTTGATTGGCCTCGTTGTAGATCACTCCACCTGTATTCGCTTGGTTAAAACGGAAAATACAATGCTCGAAAGTAGGTTTGCTTTCGCCCTGATAACCGGTATTGTAAAAAGCACCGCCACCACCAGTGGTGCGGTTATATTCGAAGGTGCAATTTCTAATTTGTGGATTTCCTGTTCCTTGATAATGTTTATTAAACCAACCTGCGCCGGTTCTTTGTAAAATAGAACCCGAGGAAGCATCTGCATTTCCTCCTTTAATGATAAATCCGTCCACAATCGTTTGGTCATTTACACCATCTGTAAATACAATTGTGTAAGAATTATCCCAATAATTAGTATAGTTGTCTGTATCATTTCCTTGCAAATCCCCACTCAGATAAGTCAAATTGGCTTGCCAATCTCGTTCTTCCAAACTATTTTCTTCACCGATAAAGCCACCATATAAACTTACGCCACTAGGAATGTCAAAATAAATGTTTCGATCATTTGTGTGAGGAAGGTAGGTTCCTGCTGAAACCCATATTTCGTCGCCATCTGAAGCTAAAGCTAAGGCATCTTGAAGATCATGGAAAGCCGTTTCCCAACTTAATCCATCACAGTTATTACAATGGTGATCTTGGAGGACATAATAACGTGCACTAAAACCCGTTCCAGCTAATGACAACTGGAAAAATACCAATAGGAGTAGATGTTGATTCATACATAAATGATTTAAATCAATTTGATAAATTGGTACTGGGATAAAGTTGAAATGTATTAAAACTGAGGTATGAAAAAACGGAATGTGAACTTTTAAGCCCTTATAACTGGAAGGTTGAACGTAAAGTTACATATTTATTAGGAAAAAGCAAATGTGAGAAAGCATAATTAGGTGCATCGCAGCAATGCGATGCACCTAAAAGGAGCTTACTTCAATCCACCAATCATATTTTCAGGACGAACCCATTCGTCAAACTGTTCTGCTGTTAAGTAGCCTAATGCTAAAGCAGCTTGTTTAAGTGTCGTCTCTTCTTTGTAAGCTTTCTTAGCAATTTCTGCTGCCTTATCGTAGCCAATGTGAGTATTTAATGCAGTAACAAGCATTAAAGAATTTTCTAATTGCACTTTGATACGTTTAAGATTTGGTTCAATACCTTTTGCACAATTGTCATTAAAGCTATTACAAGCATCTGCGATTAAGCGAGCAGAAGTAAGGAAGTTGTAGATCATCATTGGTTTGAAGACATTCAATTCAAAATGCCCAGTCATACCACCTACGTTGATTGCTACATCATTACCGACGACTTGCGCCATAGCCATGGTTAATGCTTCTGCTTGTGTAGGATTCACTTTACCAGGCATGATAGAAGAACCCGGTTCGTTAGCAGGAATGATTAATTCTCCAATACCAGAACGTGGGCCCGATGCCAACATACGGATATCGTTTCCGATTTTCATCAAAGAACAAGCCACTGTTTTTAATGCTCCATGTGCTTCTACAATAGCATCGTGTGCAGCTAAGGCTTCAAATTTATTTTCTGCAGTGATGAAAGGTAAACCACTCAGTTCTGCAATTTTTGCAGCTACATTTACCGCATAACCAGAAGGTGTATTCAATCCAGTACCTACAGCCGTTCCGCCTAGTGCTAATTCTGCTAAGTGTGCCATGCTATGTTTGATAGCACGAATACCGTGATCAATTTGAGAAACATAACCAGAAAGCTCTTGACCGACAGTCACAGGAGTAGCATCCATAAAGTGGGTACGACCAATCTTTACCACATCTTTGAAGGCTATTGACTTTTCCTTTAGAGTATTGCGTAATGCTTCAAGACCTGGAATCGTTGCTTCTACCAAGATTTGATAAGCTGCAATATGCATAGCAGTTGGGAAGGTATCATTAGAGGACTGTGATTTGTTGACATCATCATTTGGGTGAAGTGCTTTTTTATCATCTGTTAAGCTTCCACCATTGATAACATGTCCACGATTGGCCACTACTTCATTGACATTCATATTGGATTGCGTACCAGAACCTGTTTGCCAAACCACTAATGGAAATTGATCATCTAATTTTCCTGCTAGGATTTCGTCACAAACTTTACCAATTAGTTCTGCTTTCTCAGCAGCTAATACGCCTGCTTCTTTATTGGTAAAAGCAGCTGCTTTTTTTAGAATGGCATAAGCTCTGATCACTTCAATAGGCATTTGGTGGCCTCCAATTTTGAAGTTTTGAGTAGAGCGTTGCGTTTGGGCACCCCAGTATGCATCCACAGGTACATCAATGTAACCAATACTATCTTTTTCTTTTCTAAATTCCATGTTGAAGATTAATTATGTTAAGCTATAGCAGGAGGCTATCATGATTTAGCATTACTAATGATTAAATGCTCCATGCTGAGAAGCTTTTTATAAAAGGAGGACAAATTTAAGTGAAAATTAGATCGTGAGGAAACATTATTTAGAATTCCGTTTTCGCTTGGCAATTTTTTTTATTTGCTTACTTTTGTCCAATGAATGAAAATAGGATGATTCCTCAGTTTACTTTTTATTGAGCAGCTGGGCATTTTAAATGCCACCTAAACAAATAAAATCCTTGGCTGTTAAATATTGAGAAGGATGAATCAAGACGTTCGTTTGTTCTAATGTTGAATCATCTTGTATTTTTTTGAAAAATCTTTTCTTTAACATCGAGGAATATCTCTTTTCCTCCTAAAACATAGTACTACTATGGCATTCGAATTACCTGAATTACCTTATGCTTTTGATGCGTTAGAACCACATATTGATGCACGTACCATGGAAATCCACTATGGTAAACACCATGCAGGGTATACAAAAAAATTAAATGCTGCTGTTGAAGGTACAGATTTAGCAAACATGAAGATCGAAGATATCTTGGCTAATGTTTCTAAGCACTCAACTGCAGTTCGTAATAATGGTGGTGGTTATTACAACCACAGCTTATTCTGGAGTATTATGGAACCTACCGCTGAGGCTGATGGGGAGCCAACTGCCCGCATGAATATCCACAAAGCGATTGAAAGAGATTTCGGTTCTTTTGATAACTTCAAATCAGAATTTTCAAAAGCTGCGGCTACTCGCTTTGGTTCTGGTTGGGCATGGTTATGCGTAGATAAAAATGATAAATTATTTATCTGTTCTACAGCTAACCAAGATAATCCATTAATGGATGTAGTGGAAGAAGAAGGAACTCCAATTTTAGGTTTGGATGTCTGGGAACACGCATATTACTTAAACTATCAGAATCGTCGTCCTGACTATATTAACGCATTCTTCAGTGTAGTCAACTGGCATGCAGTAACAAAGCGTTACAACGACGCTAACGAAGGAGCTTCTGATTTTTCATAAGAAGAAGTATTGAAAAAATATTTCGCCTCAAAAAACAGCTTACAGATAACTATCTGTGAGCTGTTTTTATATTTTGATAAATTTTAAATTAAATTACTATGTCATAAGTTTGCGAAAATAGGACTTGTGCCAAATGTTAAATTCCTGTACCTTTATATAAGAACAAGAAAAAAGTTTTTTGTCATGTCCTATATTTTAGGAGCGTTTATAATTGAAATCAGAACAACTAGATTAAAAATATAAGAGGTTTACCTAAACCATATCTTGAAAGATTGAACACATTTATTTATTTATTATTCCAAATTTCTATATCCCATGATTATCCTCAGTATTCTTCTACTAATTGTTCTGTTGTTTAACTTCGAAATTATTAACGAAGCATCCTAATAACTACAACAGAAAAAAGAAAAAGGCTTCTTCCGCTACTAGCGGATAGAAGTCTTTTGTTTTTTAGTGTTAATGATTTAGACTACCAATTTATATCCTACTGCTCTAATATTTACAATTTTAATACTTCTATCCGCGGCTAGTTTCTTGCGAAGCTTAGAAATGAAAACATCTAAGGTCCTTCCAACGTAGTCTCCTTCATCTCCCCATATACTATTTAAAAGGGTCTCTCTTTTCACCGTATCGTTTAGATTTGCGTAAAGCAGAAGTAAGAGTTCAGCTTCTTTAGTGGATAGTTCGGAGCTTTGGTTCTGATAGGAGAGCGTTTGATTTTTTTTGTCAAAACAAGAAGTACCAATGGTAATAATATGATCTACTTCTTTTTGTGGCTTTTTCCTGAAATAGAAGAATAGAATAATCACAGAGATCATGACAGCAGCTAGTAATAAACTTAAAAAAGGAAAGCTTGAGGTACTTGAACTAGGGTATGATGGTTGCATATAAAGATGCTGAGTATCAAAAATAGTGATGAGAATATGATGACAATTCTTGGGAAGTATTCTTCCACTGCATGGAATAAGACTAGAACGATTGAATTTTCCAATAACGAAACTATGGATGATTTCTTTAGTATTACATTGTTCTACTTCTACTAGATAATTATTGGTAGGAAGTGCATCTTTGATTATAATTTCATCAATGGTTGAAATCAAATCATCAGGATCAATAGCAAATTCCCTTTCGAAGACGATTTTATACTGCTCGCCAATTTTTTCAATAGGAAGTACTCTAGATTCATAATCGCCTATGCACTTTAAAAACTCATGACCTAATCGTCTCATCGCTACTTTATCTATCTTCTCTTGAAGACTATCACGAACAGAACCTTCAGCAAGAGTATTGGTGAAAAAAAGAATAAAAAGCAGACTGAGTATTTTTCGAATGGGATGATTCATCTCACAAAACTATGATATTCTTAATTACTTAAAAGTGATTTACCTTCAATTTACACTATTTTACAGTTGTTAAGCTATTCATACATAGGAAGTAATATAATTTGGGGCTATAATTGAATTAAGGGGTTCAGAAATAAATAAACTACCTGAGTTTTTGAAGATCATTTTTTTAGAGGACAAGGCCTGAACCTGCCTTTGCCGGCAGGCAGGAAAGGAGTATAGCCTTAGCTATATGACTGATGAACAAGGATGTCACCTGGAAAAAGGACTGCGAAAATGGATAGGTTATTTTTTACCAAAGCCCTAAAAACATATTTTATGAATTACAATAGAATAATTGCTCTGATTTTTGGTTTATTGTCTGTGCCAAGTTTACTTAGTGCTCAAGATAGTTTTCCTAATAACTTTAATTATGGTACACATATTGTTTACCCCCCATTATCGATCTCTAGATCAACTTTGAACAATGCCGATTCCATTGGACATCTGAATAGGTTCTATAAAACCTCTTGGATTAAAGAGTTCCTTCAGGTAGAAATACAATCGACACATCATGGTATAGTCCAATCAGCTTTCGCTAAAAATGACAAATTAACAGCTCAGCAAAAAAAGCTAATGCAAACGGCTGATTATGGAACTGAAATCATAATCAAAGTAGATTACATCCCGGAAAATAATCTAAAACACAATGACCCAAAAGAGATCAAGTTTAAATTTCTAGTTGATCCAGAAAGTAGTGCTGAATTTTATGGTGGGAATGAAGCTTTACAAGCATACTTAAAAGAAAATGCGATCAATAGAATCCCTATCGAAACCTTCAAAGATTATTTATTGGCAATTGTACAATTTACCATAAATGAAGATGGCGAAGTTGAAAATCCTTACGTTTTTCAATCTTCTAATGTAGATTGGGTAGATGATATTTTATTAAAGGCTACTAAAAGCATGCCTTGTTGGAAACCTGCCACTTATGCAAATGGTACAACAAGTAAGCAAAAGTTTGCATTTTATTTAGGCAATACAGACAGCTGTACGATGAATCTTATCAATATACGTCGATAATTGAAGCAACAAATACATAATCTTAATACGAAAGCCTACTTAAGCGGCTAGTCAAAATTGCTTGTATAATAAAATTGTCCCTTCGAAAATTATAAGTAACTGACGATAGGAAAGTTACGCATGGTTTTAGCCTAACTACTTAAAGAGTATCTGGAATGCGCAGCTGCGCATTCCAGATAACTAAAGGATATCATATTGAAAAAGAAATAATTATTCTCCCTTATCTGCCAATAATACCCCAGAAGCCATAAATTTCAACTCCTCAACTGGTTCTGTGATAGCAGCAATTTCTTCTTTTGACTTTCCTTCATCTTCTGCATAGTGGCGTAGTTCATCTATGCTAGTTACTTCTCTGAAAGCATAACCTTCCATGATAGCTGTTTTACCTGAGCAATCTTTAGGCACAAAAAAACCGTAATCTTTAAATTTTACAAATATTTCTTTGTTGGCCATCTTTTCGGAAGAAATATTCATCCAACATCCTTTCATTTGACAAACAGCGTTTACTGTTCCAGTCATTTTTACGGCAATAGAATCTTTACTTTCCAGCTGGACCATTACCTCTTCAAAAGAAAGGGCATCTTCAGGGGTGATCTTATCACCGTATGATGTATAATCAGTAGCGGCTGTTGTAGGTGTTTCTGTTGCTTTTGTTTCTTTCGTTTGCTCAGCAGAAGTCGAACAATTCCAGATACTGACCACAATAATTATAAGTATAGAATAATTTTTGAGCATGACTTTTATTTTTTATGTAAATTGGATCCGAATAGTAAATTGCAAAATTAGACAATTTGTCTGCTTTTGCCTATTAAAAAGTTTATAAAACATTTTCTAAAAGCAATAATTAGATAAAATTTTAGTTTGTATATTCGTATAAACAATATCTGTAACTAAAACTCAATGCATGATATAACCGCTACATTTTCTTATATCTCCTCAGTGGCCTGCAAAACTTCAGAACAAAACACTTTTCCTCCGATTAAAAAATTAAGTACATGCGAGTACTATGCTTAGCATTAGCGGTTGCAACACTCACATTCCAATTAAAAGCACAAATCAATTGCACACTAGGCGATTGCATTAATGGCAAGGGCAGCTGTGTGTTCCCCAGTGGCGCTAAATATATTGGCGACTTTAAAGATGGTAGTATCCACGGACAAGGTACCCTCTACTTTACTGATGGGAGAGAATATACCGGTCAGTGGATAAACCAGTTTCGCGAAGGGGAAGGTTCTATGACCTTTGCCTCAGGCGATCAGTATGAAGGCCATTTTAAGCGTAATAAATTTTATGGTTTTGGCACCATGCGATATGCCAATCAAAATCGCTATGAGGGTACTTGGCGTAATGATTTACCCAATGGCTACGGTGTTTTTTATTATGCAAATGGCGATCGCTATGAAGGTAATTTTGAAAATGGGCAATGCGAAGGCATTGGTACCTTGTTTTATAAGGATGGCTCCTTTTACAAAGGGCAATGGCACCACAATAAACGACATGGGAAAGGAAAAATGGAGTTTCCTGATGGAGAACAAATAAAAGGGGAGTGGGCAGACGATCAGTATTTGGCAGATTGGACCCACCTAGGTTTTAATGGTGATACACTCAAGCTCAGAGATTGCAACACCGTCTTTTGTACTGATGGCTATGGAAAGTTTCGCTATCGTGATGGTTCTACCTATTTCGGAGCATTTGTATCCGGTTTACCAGAAGGGGTAGGAACAGTCCATTATTCTAATGGCGATCAATACGAAGGAGGATGGTCCAAACATGCCCCTCATGGTCGAGGAGTAATGTATTATGCTACGGGGAAGGTCATTGGCGCAGTTTGGGAGTATGGAAAACCTAAGAAGAAGCTCTATGCTGAAAACGAAGGCTTTACCAACGAAATCGTAACTATGGATAAGGATCCACAAATTAAGATCTGGGCCGTAGTAGTTGGTGCAGCCCGCTATTCGCATATGCCGACACTTCGTTATACAGATGATGATGCTTATCAAATATATGCCTTCTTGAAAAGTCCAGAGGGCGGAGCACTGCCTGATAATCAAGTTCGCTTGCTGGTAGATGAAGACGCTACTAGGTCAAATGTACTGAATGCCATGCGCAGAATCTTTTTGAGAGCAGATGATAATGACGTGGTTTTATTTTATTTTTCAGGTCACGGCTTACAAGGATCTTTTCTTCCAATTGATTATGACGGATACAACAACCGCCTAAATCACGAAGAGATTAGAAATCTACTAAGAGCTAGTAAAGCAAAACATAAATTAGTTATTGCAGATGCTTGTCATTCTGGTAGCTTATTATCTACGCGCCAAGAAAATCAAAGTCTAAATGTGCTGCTGAATAAGTATTATGAAGCTTTTCAGCAAGCTAGAGCAGGCACTGCCTTGTTAATGTCCTCGAAAGGAGAGGAATATTCATTAGAAGATGGTGGCCTTCGATCTGGTATTTTTAGCCATTTTCTAGTAAGAGGACTCAAAGGAGAAGCTGATAAAGATACTGACAAGATCATTACCATAGAGGAGATTTACGACTTCGTACATCAAAATGTACGACTATATACCGGAAATATTCAAACGCCAACACTGACTGGCGATTATGATAATCGAATGCCAGTTGGAGTTGTCAGATAATAACAACTGGGAAACCATATACGATTAAATCATAAGCTAAGAGAAGAGAATATGAAGACCTTAACAACATTATTGTTCACCTGTGTAACCATCTTTAGTTTGTACGCCCAAAATTGTTTAAATGGCAACTGCAAATCCGGAGATGGAGTATTTAAAACGAAGGAAGGAGATATCTATCAAGGCCAATTTAAAAATGGCCAATTCGAAGGCATCGGTACTATGAAATTTGTAGATGGTAGTACTTATCGAGGCCAATGGAGTAATAATTTACCTAATGGAAAAGGATTTAAAACTTTAGCCGATAAAACGATTCTCTCTGGAGATTGGGTAGACGGGCAGTTGGCTAGAGCAGATCAGCTGTCAAATGCCAAAGTGCAACAAATTCAGTCCGAACCCACCAAAGATGTCCAAGGTTGTTTACAAGGAGATTGTGCCAACGGACAAGGTATTTTTGTGTTCAGAACAGGTGCGGTATATGTCGGGGATTTTAAAAATGGCGAAATTCATGGCAGTGGCGTTTGTGATTATCCAGACGGGGGGCGTTATGAAGGTCAATGGAAACACCGCTTCCCAGATGGTTATGGTACGCTAAATTATGCAAATAGTACCTCTAGAACTGGCTATTGGAAAAAGGGATTACCCGTTGATGAAAACGGCAATTTCTTAGATGAAGAATTGACAGAAAGAGGAATTGAAGAGACGGAAATAGATCTTCAAATCGGCTGTATCTTCGGTGATTGTGATATTGGCCAGGGTATTTATGCTTACCCAGATGGCAGTCGCTATGAAGGGGCTTTTCAGACTGGACTTCCTCATGGAAATGGTGTCTTCTATTCCATCGAAGGGGAAAAGTATGTCGGGGCTTTTGAAAGTGGTAAGCGCTCCGGTAAAGGTAAAGTCGTTTTCCCCGATGGTTCTTCAAAAAAAGGGGTTTGGTTAGATGGTGATTATATAGGACAAACAAAAGGAGGGATTACCAATAAAAGTATTGGTTGTGTAAGCGGAAACTGTAGAAATGGTTACGGTACTTACAATTTTAAAGAAGGTGGCCGATATATCGGTCCTTTTGAAAATGGACGACCAAATGGCGTAGGAACAGTTTTCTTTAAGCATAGAAAGTATCGTCGTTATGAAGGAGAAATGCGGGAAGGACGAATCGAAGGTTATGGAACCTTATTTTTAGCCAATGGTGGTATTAAAAGTGGTCTTTGGTCTAATGGTAGCTTTGTTAAATCTGATCAGCCCACCAGACCTGCGCCAATCCATGAACCACAAAAACCGCGCTCTCGACCTGCTAATCCAGCAGTGGCTTCTAAAGTCAAAGTTTGGGCCGTCATTGTTGGTGTAGCAACCTACAACCATATGCCTGTTCTTCGTTATACAGATGATGATGCTTATCGTATTTATGCTTTCCTGAAAAGCCCAGAAGGTGGCGCATTAGACGACAGTCAAATCCGAATCCTTATCGATGAAGAGGCAACAAAAAATAAGATCAAACGAACCATGAATGATCTTTTCGCAAAAGCCGGACCCAATGACTTAGTGCTTATGTATTTTTCAGGTCATGGAGTAAAAGGTGCCTTCCTCCCTTCTGATTTTGATGGCTACGATAATAAGTTAAAACATGAAGAAATCAACGCTATCTTCCGCGGATCAAGAGCAAAGTACAAACTGTGCATTGCTGATGCTTGCCACTCTGGAAGTATTTTTACGGCTAGAGGAGGAGATATGCCGACTAGCAGCGTATTAAGCAGTTATTATGAGTCGCTTGCAAAAGCACATGCCGGTACTGCACTCATTATGTCTTCTAAATCAAATGAGACGTCCCTCGAATCAAGCGGTTTGCGCCAAGGGGTGTTTAGCCATTACCTTATCCGTGGATTAAAAGGGGAGGCAGATAAAGATTATAATAACTTAATCTCAGTAGGAGAGTTGTTCCGCTATATCGATATCAATGTTCGTGATTATACCAGAAATCGTCAATCTCCAATGATACAGGGAGATTATGATCCCAAAATGACTGTTGCTGTAAAAAGTAGCAGATACTAAATATTAAAGAATACAAACTAAGAGAGGGGACTAAAGGCAAGGCCCGAAAGTCACCCCTCTTTTCCCAACCTCCCAAAGTCGCTCCAATCTCCCGCTATTCAAGAGCTTTCGCACAAAAACAGTCAAACATTTTGCCATTCAAAAAAAATCCTTACCTTTGCAGCCGTTTTATTTTTATCAAATAATATGTCTGATCCAATGAGAAATTATGAAATAACATTTATTGTTGACCCAGTGCTGTCAGGGGAAGAAATCAAAGCGACAGCTCAGACGTATGTCGATCTACTAACCACCGGTGGTTGCAAGATCGTACATGTGAATGAGATGGGGCTTCGCCAATTAGCTTATCCAATCAATAAGCGCACTTCAGGGGTATATTACTGTATCGAGTTTGAAGTCGAGAATGGTGAAATCATCGCTAATCTTGAATTAGCACTTCGTCGTGACGAGCGCATCATGCGTTTCCTTTCTGTAAAATTAGACAAGTATGGCGTGAAATACAATGAAGACAAGCGCAACGGTCTAATCGGTACAGTAAAGAAAAAACCTAAAAAGTCTGACAAAGACAATAAGCGTGACAATAGAGATCGCCGCCGTGACAACAGAAACCGTCCGCCAAGACAAGAGAGAGCTCCAAAAGCAGAAGAAAAGAAAACAGAGGAAAAGTCTTCTAACGAGGCAGGCGAATAATTCATTCACTAATTAAAGAAAAAAATTATGGCTTCTAGAGACGATATTAAGTTTTTAAGCAATCCTAAAATTGGCCAAAAGAAACAGAAATATTGCCGTTTCCGCAAATTCGGAATCAAGCATATCGATTATAAAGATCCTGATTTCTTATTGCAATTCATCAACCAGCAAGGAAAAATTCTTCCTCGCCGTATCACTGGTAACTCTTTGAAGTATCAAAGAAAAGTGGCTACTGCTATCAAGCGTTCTCGTCACTTAGCTATGTTACCCTACGTTTCTGACCTTTTGAAATAAGAAGGTCGTTCAAGTATTTTAATAATTGATTTAATTATTTCATCATGGAATTAATCCTATTAAGAGATATAGATAAGGTTGGTGAAAAGCACACTGTTGTTACTGTAAAAGATGGTTATGGTCGCAACTTCCTTATCCCTAAAGGCTACGCAGTAATCGCTAACGATTCTAACCGTGGCAAACTTGACGAGATCAAAGCGAAAGAAGCTGCTGAACTTCAAGCGAGAGTTGATGAGTTCAAAGCAATCGCTGAACAATTGAACGGCAAGACCATTAAAATTGGTGCAAAAGCTGGTCAATCTAATAAAATCTTCGGTAGTGTTACTAATGTTCAAATCGCTGGGGCTATCCAGGAGCAATTGAATATAGAAATTGAAAGAAGAAAAATTCTTATGCCTGAAGAAATTAAAGAATTAGGTACTTATACCGCAAAACTGGACTTACACCCAGATGTAGAGGCAAGTATCGACTTCGAAGTTGTTGCAGAATAAATAGGTTACAACACCATACAATAAAAGCCAATCATCTTGATGATTGGCTTTTTTATTATATGCTCTAAAAATTGCATCGCTCGCCAAACTTTTTTAGCCACTCTTTATGTACCTCATATTCAGGCATAGCTTTTTTTACTAATGCCCAAAATCGATCTGAATGATTTAACTCTATCAAATGGGCCAACTCATGTATGATAACATAATCCGCTACTTCGACTGGCGCTAATAATAATCGAGTAGATAAATTGATCACCTTCCTATTGCTACAAGTTCCCCAAGTCGTATTGGTATAGCTCATTTGTACTCGCTGAATCTCCTCTCCAAAAAATTGATCATTTAAAGCCCATACTCTTTCTTCAATGATAGGCTGAAAATATTGGGCTACTGCATGACTGATCAAACGCTTGATACTTCGCTCTCGGTGAATACCTTCTTCATATCTACTCAGCCGAATTTGAATCGTCTTTCCCTTTAAAGAACCACTACTCGTTTTTTTGTCAAATGATTGAATATGAATCAAAAATGCTATCCCTCTTAATACCAAAGTATCTCCACTTTGATATCCTTCTTCTACATGATACCGGCTGAGTAAAGCTGGTTTTTGTTCGATTATTGCTTGGCACCACTTTTTAAAAGCATCTAATTGCTGGCTGCGCTGTTCTGCAGTATACCAATAGGGCAATCTAACATGGATGTGCTGCTGCCCAAATGCAATCCTACTGTTAGATCGATTCTCTGTATAAATAATAACCGGCACTTTAGCTTCTCGTATCCACCAAAATATCGATTCCGATCTTTTTTTAATTATCTTTCGACTAGGCATATTTATTCGCAAAATCATTCATGACATCTATTAGTACTTCTATACTTTTTACTGGCATGGCATTATATATGGAGGCTCTAAATCCCCCTACCGTGCGGTGGCCTTTTATGCCTGAGCAATCTGCTGCTTCACACATCTCCCAAAAGATACTTTCTTTATCCTCATGTCCATCCGCCATCACAAAACTTACGTTCATCAAAGAACGGTCTTCCCGATTTACTTTTCCTTGTATTAAAGGATTCGCATCTATCGCATCATACAATAATTGAGCTTTCGCTAAATTCTGCTCTGCCATTTTCTCTACACCTCCATTTCGCTCCAGCCAACGTAAGGTCAAAAGACATACATATATTGGAAAGGTCGGGGGAGTATTAAATGCAGATCGTTTCTTGATATGTGTAGTATAATCCAGCATAGTAGGAATAGTACGACTTACTTTTCCTAGCATATCTTCCCTCACAATGACTAAAGTTGTTCCCGATGGACCCAGATTTTTCTGCGCACCAGCATAGATTAACCCAAAGCGATCTATATCAATCGGCTGACTGAATATATCTGAAGACATATCACATACAAAAGGGACATTGGTTTCGGGCCAATCCTTAAATTGGGTACCATATATAGTATTATTACTAGTAAGGTGAAGATAACTTGCCGAATCAGGTACATCATACCCTTTAGGGATATAGCTAAAGTTTTGATCTTTTGAAGATGCAATAACTTCTATCTTCCCAAATAGGGATGCTTCTTTAATAGCTTTTGTTGACCAACTGCCTGTATCGACATAAGCAGCCGTTCCTGCATCATCTAATAAATTCATAGCAGTCATATAAAACTGCGAACTAGCACCTCCAGTTAAAAAAAGTACTTCATAGCCTTTCGGCAAATGCAATAATTCCTTCACTAATGCAATCGCTTCCGCTAAAATAGAACTAAATGCTTCGCTTCTGTGAGATATTTCCAAGATAGAAAGGCCAATATCATCTAATTCTTTTACCGCTTCAGCGGCTTCGATCATCACTTCTGCAGGAAGAATGGCAGGCCCAGAGCTGAAATTGTGTTTTTTCATAAATAAAAAACTTCTAATTCTTGTATGTTAAAAGCTTTACTAATAGACAGCACAAAATTAATTGATTTAATTTTTAAAAGTTTTTTTATTTTTTTCAAAATGATTAAAATAGGCTAATGTGGATAATATATAAGCCTAAACTACTGATAATAAATTGTATAAGCATAGTTAGTATTTTAATGCACATAAACTAACAGCTAATGTTGGTATTATTAAGAGTAAAAAAAGATGAAAAAAATAAAAAAAGCTTGTTTAGTTTAAAATACTGATTTATATTTGCACCCGCTTCGGCAATAGAGTCAAAGCATGCAGATTGAAAGAAAATAAATTTTTTAAATTTTTTTACTGAAAAATTTGCACAGAATAAAAACTGCGATTATCTTTGCAGTCCCTTAGCGAGAGAGCGAAAGGGTAAAGACTTGAGAGAGTCAAAAAGTAATAGA
>JAKVCU010000136.1 GCA_022448955.1 Saprospiraceae bacterium | reverse complement strand
ACACTCTTATTTCAACTGTTTCCCGCTAATATCAAAGGTGCTTTTCTTGCCATCCTTAGTGGCAAATAACAATCCTTCTTGCAAGAAAACAGATTTATAAACCATTGGAAGAATCAGCTTGCCATCCTGATCTATCACACCAATCTCTTTTCCATTTTGTACGCGATATACATTAAAGCCAAGGTAACGAATACCTTCGTAAAGCTGATGATTTACGACCTGCCCTTTATCGTCTAGTAAACCTGCCTTTTTATCAGACGTTTCAAAAGCGGCCCTTTGGGTAAAGCGATTATAAAAATTAAAGGCCTTTAATTGTACTGGAAGGACTGTTTCACCAGATTGATTAATCAATCCTACCCCTTTATTTCCGTGGGGCATTATCCACAATAAGCCTGCATGGCCAATAGGATCAATCGATTGCAAATGATAGGGCAAGGATACTGAATGCCCCTCTTTTGAAACCACATAACCTTCATCATTACCAAAGTAAATGTAGTTCAAACTATCATTAATTATCTTGAGATCATGGAAGGTATCTAATTCCTCTCCATTCATTTTCACCTTTATGGTATTCCCCTCGCAATCATACCATGAGCGAATAACTTTCCCCATGCTTATGCGCCTAAAGCCTTCCATATATTGGCCTTTATAAAAATAACGCTGTTGAATTGGTAGCAATACATTGAACATGCTATCTACTACATATTCACCCTCCTTTGTATGAGCAACACTAGCACCTTGCGCACAAAAAATATCACCTCTGATTGGATTGATTAGGGTATAATGCAGGCTATCTTTTACAATCTTGCCTGTTGCTTTTTCGAAGATTTTAGATTCTACCTCATCATTGCGGTTATAATAAAGGCCTAGAGCGTAGCGATTAGAGATTTCTTTTACCTCATCAAATGGCTCTGGCAAATTTTCATTGATATCCTGAGGTGCTAGTTCATTCCCCATTTCATCAATCATAAATGGTTTAGGGCGTCCTTTCTCCCAAGCGTGTAGCTGATTATTGAGATAAGCTATTTTCCTAAAAGTTGGTTCTAGTAGCCACTTCCCGTTTCGATCAATTAATCCAAATTTCTTTTGTGACCAATGCGTTTTCCCTTCTTCCAACATGGCTGCAATACCGACACCATTTTCATTAAAGGGTCCTAATTCTGCAAATTGCTCTTTCGTGATCAACTGCCCCTTTGCATTAATAAGGTAAAAATACTCTTCTCCTCGTTTTTGCACGGAAATAAGTGGCAAATCTTTGCTTAAAGCCGCAAAGCTATAGCCTTTTCTCTCGCAAATTAGCTTACGCTTATTTTTGATATCATATACATTCGAACCACCAACTACGATGTTTTGCCCGATGTATTTCACCCCATTCCAACTATAGGGAAATGTAGATTTTAAATCATCTAAAAGAATAAGTGTATTGCCAAGGTTGTAATAAGTCAATTCTGTATTACCTTCTTTCATGACATGCTTGTAACGCGCCTCTGCAATTTCCTTTCCATTTGCATATAGTCCAATCCCATTTTTAGATTGAACGGTATAAATGCCTTCATCCATAGGTTTGATGGAATAGTATTCTTTATTAACAATGACCTTCGCATTGTCTTGATTATAATATTTACACTTTGTGCCTTTGTAGCCAGCGAAGCCTTTTTGGTCTTTGTGCTTAATGATATAATCAAACTGTGGCTTAAGTAATACTTTCCCACTCTTATTACGTACTCCCCATTTTCCTTTTTGGAAAAAGCCTTCATTTTCTTTGGAAAGAGATATAGGCTTTGGATGATAGGCCGCTTCATCTTTTAATTCAGCTCGAAGGGGTGCAAAGAAGTTATTAATGGCTTCAAGAGGCGTATCTCCTTCTGGTAAAGTTACAGGAGGATTGGGCCGAATAAACGCATCTTCAACAGCCTCTTCTTGCAGGGGAGCCATTTTGAAATTAGTGTAGGTACAGCCCCCTTGCTTTAAACCAAATAACTGATAAATATCCTTAGCTGCTGACTGCCCACTTAAATGGTTATTGATCAAGAATAGACAGCAAATGAATAAAGTATAGAAAAGTAATCGCATTAAACATGGTTTAGGTTGAATTACAGAGAAATACAGCAAAATACTACTCTTGGAGTATATCCCGTACTTCCATCAGGGCAAAGCCCAACAAATTTAAACCTTTCCAATTCATTGGATGCTCAATCCCTTCGGCATCTTGAGTTAAACCAATTCCCCATATTCTATCGTATGGGCTAGCTTCCACTAAAACTCTTGATGCGGTGTTGAGAAGAAATTCTTTCAGCTCAGGTATTTGCGCAAACTTATGCACATTCCCTTTTTTCACAATTTCGTAGCGATGGGTCTCCCAGGTAGTTTGCTCAAATTGTCGAACTTTTCTACCTAGCTTTTTCGCTTCTGCAGGGGAAGACGCAAGCAAAATTTGGGAAAGCACTTCTTCATCTTTAAAAAGACGTGCCTTTTCTGCCATCATCCAATGCTCCGCACTTTTGTATTCGATGCCTTCTATTTCGAAAGGCTGTTCCCACCATTGACTGAAGCACGACTTGGTCGTGCTTCCATCTTTACTTTTTTGATGCCCCCAGAAAAAGACATACTTTGGTCTTTCTCCGGCGGCTATACGTTCTAAAATTCGATCAAGATTGTATTTCATGGTAGTTTGTTTTATTTACAAACTATCCATACTATTTTTTAGTTCCCTTACTACTTACTCCTTTATTATCTTTTCACGCCATTGGTTACCCAACTGGATAAAGTAAGTGCCACTAGGATATGATGATAAATCAATTTTCACCTGATTTTGTTGCTGTACAGCAAGACTAGCGAGCAATTGTCCTTTGGCGTCAAATACCTGAATGTTTATATCTTTATCTACTAGTCCTTCTAAATATAAGCAAGCAATATCCTTTGTAGGATTTGGCGAAAGCCGAATAGAATAGCCAGGTATCTCGGTAGTAGCGTTAGGTTCTGCGGCATCAAAAAAGCCTACATTAGCATCGCCTTCAGCTATTCCACATGAATTACCAGGAATTACTCGCCAATAATAAGTACCTGCATCTAAAACTGGATCTAATGGAACAGAAAGCTGTAGTAGATTTGTCGTTTGCTGAATGATGATATCTGTAAAGTCTTCATCTGCTGCTACCTCTACTGTATATACATCTGCAAAATCTACTGCTTCCCAAGATAAAGCCAATAAATCTCCAGAAAAAACTTCTCCCTCTATAGGACTTAACAAATTAGGAAAGCCATTTGGCAATGGATCAATGCTAATAGCCATTTCTTCCGTGGAAGCTATATTCACACCATCATCCAATGTGAAAGTCAGTGCATAACTACCTGCATCAAAATTAGAAACACTTACACTCACTATATCACCTGGAGAAATCGTATTGGGATCAACACTATAATTGATCACCAAATCTGGTAGTGGCGGATCAATATTGTAGGTCAATGTCGCAGGAGCATTAAAGCTATTCCCGATAAATAAATCAAACGTACTTTCAATATCCGGACAACCTTCAAGACTATTAATCTCCGTATTGAAGGTAAAATCTACTGCTGTTGTAAAGCTTTGAATAGGAGAGCTTATTTGACCACAATCGTTAATAGCAACTACTTGCCAATAGTATGTAGTTCCATTTTCCAAACCATCTACTGTTGTATTTAGGCTATTCAAATTTTCAAATAATAGAATGCCATCTGCTAAGTTTGGATTCGTTGAAACGGTAATTTGATAACTATCTGCATTCATACTTCCTTGCCATTCAAAGATTGAATTTAAGGCTACTTCTGTAACGCCATCTCCTGGCACTTGTAAATCAAAACTTTCTGGAAGGTCATTTATAATCAATTGAAGCATTGTAGAATTGGTATTCATTCCATCACTTGCTTCTACTGTAATATCATACATTCCTCCTTCCGAGAAATTAGATACGTTTAGCATAACAATAGATGCTGGCAAATAATCTTCAGGAGAGAAAGAATACGTTGCGCCTGCAGGTAATCCACTCACTTCAATATTTAGTGCATCAACATCAAAGCCTCCTCCAATCAATAATTCATAACTCGTAGAGTCATCTACACAGATCACAGCAGAATTTGTTAAAGCAGTTAAGCTAGCTTCGCTAGGGAAAGTCGCACAAATGTCTAATGACCAATCACGGATAGCCCCACCATCTTGATTCGCATTATCGGTCACTTCTAGTGTCCATGTTCCTGCAGCAGGCTCACCAACAAAAGTAGAAAATGGATCAATGGATTGGAAAACTCCTGAAATAGCTAGATTTCCACCTTCACAGGCATTTTCTAAATCATCAGCCGTCAAAGCAGCATTATCATCAAAGGAAATTAATAGATTGGATTGATCACATCCGAAGCCTGAAGCTGGAACTCCAGGACGATCAAATAGCATAATAGCATTACCGGATGGGGAAATTAAACGTACCGTCAAATCTCCTACCCAAGAGTGCTCAATATCTAAATCTAGAAGGGAAAGACTGCCTACGAGGCCTGGAATTTGAACCTCAATAGTACTCACTACTGTATTTTCACCTGCTTCTGGAATCTCAATATTTTCGCCATCATAATCACCTCTTGCACAAAATATACCTGCTGTAGTAAAGCTTAAAGTATCACTCCACACCGCTTCTCCACAAGTATTTGAAGTTAATACTCGCCAAAAGTAGTCGGTACTACTTTCTAAAGGAGGCACTGTTGCGGAGTTCTCTGTTAAGCTAGTTTGAAAAACAATTTGTGAAAAATCACTATCTGTTGCCACTTGGAAATTATAGTTTGTTCCAATTGCTTGTTCGTCCCATTCAAATACTGGTGTGAGGGGTTGGTTAATAGTATTATCTAAGGGCAACGCTAATTGGGCCGTCGTAGGAAAACCACTGGAAATTGTAAGTATAATTTCTGTCTCTACCATTGTCTCTCCATCCGTTCCACTAAGAATAATCGTGTAGATACCAGAAAGAATATCTTGCGTATTGGTAATGGTCAATAAATTACTTTCTCCAGGTGGCGTTAGTGTATTCGCAAAATAAGCGGTTGCGCCTTCCGGCAAATTATTCCAACTCATAGATACACTGTCTGTAAAATTCTCACTTACTTGAAGCGTAAAAATAGCAGAATCAGGTGCACAGATGGATTGAGCAACGATCATTGGTTCAATGAATATATTACAGGCCATTTGGCTACGACCATCCCAAAATATGGCACCCGTGTCATCTGGATCTAACCAGTCTTTCAATCTCGATTGAGGTGTTCCTCCTCCTTCCCAAGAAGTATACAACCAGCCGTACGAATCATAGGCATTATTACCACAAGCAGCGGCACCACCATGTAATTGACCTACAACTCTTTTCCTATTATCATAAATCGGAGAACCAGACGAGCCTGGTTCAGTAGTGCCAATATCCCAATCAGGAATAATTACGTGTGTACCGTTAGGCACCTCTGCTGAGCCACTCCCCCACTCTCCAATATAAGAAGGATCAAATTCGAAGCTAATACGCTTTTCATCTGTGCTAGGGTGGTGAATACCAATAATTGTATCTTTTGGTGCAGTTGCTCTAGCATCCCATCCTGCAAAAAAGGCATTTGCTGTTTCTGAAACTGGATCATCTAATTCGACTAAAGTCATATCTGATGGTGCATAGCCTGCACGAAATATTGAACCAGAATTGAAATCTGCCAAAGCACCATCCCCTGGAGCACCACTCTCAGGAGAATCAGGTTGACGACAATAGGAATTCTGGAAATTCCAATAGACCACTAAAGAAGGTGCGTTCCCATTATTCACCCCACAGTGATCTGCTGTCATAAAATATGGCGTACAATCATTTCTTACATTATTCACTAAAAAGCCTGTACAGAAAGTACCTCCATTAAAGCCATAAACAGCAACAGATTGAATAATATCTCGATATTGATCAACAATGGCAAAGCCATCTTCTGCACCACAGATTACATCCAGATTACAAGAACCTGAAGCGATTTGTGCAAAGCCAAGAAAGTCGTGGTTGACATAACTCAACTTCAATTTTAAATCTTTCTTTTTATTGCTTGGCAATTGAACTTCAATATATACCTCTTCATTTTCGAATATAGGCGTCCAAAGTTGGGCGTGTACATCATTATCAGCAGGTGTAAACGGTCCCATGATATGCTTTTGTTGTGCATCGTAAAGGATCAGACTTCCTCCTTCAGGCATGTAAAATTCACTGAACCCAAAGTTTAAGGAATAAGCATCTACGGATTTCACCCCCACACGCCATACACTCTTGCCATTGTCTAAATCCTCCCATAAGCCTTTTGTAGAAGTGGTAATGTCTACCTCAAAAGAATGTGCAAAACGAGGTGCAATACCTGGACCTCGTCGCTCTAATTCTTGTGATAAAAGTTCTTTATTATCTACCCGAGGCATCTCGATAAGCTCCACCATCCCAATAGGTAATTGGGTAGGAGCGATTCGAGAATCAGTAGATTGGGAATAACTATATTGAACCGTAATAGAAAGAAAAAATAGTAGAATAATTCGACTCATCATATATATATTTTGCGTATCCGAACAAAAATAACACATGACTGAAGAATATTATTCCATTTTTTATAGTAGCGCAAATTGGCAGACATAAGGTAAGTCGGTAAAAGAGAAGTGCTCACCATGATTAACAGCAGCCCTTGTTGAGGATAAGGCTGACTATCTCCGCTTTCTATGCTAAGATATTAGGGGACGAACCTACTTTTCAAACCAGATCGAGTATATATACTAATCTCGTACTGCTATAATTTCACAATTACTGATTATGCCTAGAGCGGAAAAACTATTTCGAATAAACACAACATCGCCAGTAAGCTCTCCTTCTAGCGTTGTACTAATCCCAAATTCAGATCGATCAAAGAAAAACGCACAGCCATTTGTTGTTATTGGTGAATACTCAGTAGTATTGTTATCTGTTTCATAAAATATAGAAATCTTATTAGATCCTCTTGCTGAAATCGTCACTCTTACATCTTCTGATTCTTCTTCTCCACAATCTATTGTACCCAGATAAAAGCCTTCCCAATTAGCGGTAGCACACCCCCCAATATCATCTACTCCTTCACAAGAAGATAAAAAAAGAACGAATGAAAAAGATAAAAAAGTTACTAGTCTCATGAATAGAGGAAATTTTACAACAAATTAATCTACTTTTAATGACTTTTCAAGCTTTTGTAAATGCTCTTTGATCATTAGATCATCAGAAGGGATGGCCATCGCCTGTTCCATATATTTTTTGCTTTGCGCAAAATCATTTTCAACATAATGAATATGTGCCAAGTTTAATAAACAAAGTGCTTGGTCGTTTGCTCGAAAGAGCCCTAACTGATTGGCTGCTAACAAGTTTGATTTGGCTGCAGCCAAATCCTTCTGCTGTAAGTGCAACATGCCTTTCACAAAGTAGTAATAAGCTCTATTGCGTTTGATTAGAAGCTTTGGAAATGCTGTCCCATTAATAATTTTTCCTACTCGTTCTGTATCGCCCTTTTTCAAAGCGGCAAAAGCTTGCCACACATTACCTAAAAAAAGCTGTGTTAAGACTAGAAAAATGGCAGTTAGATAAAAATACCAGGCATTTTCAAATCCAAACTTGAAATGAAAAAAAGTACCTAGCACGAATAAAACCACCACAAAAACAGAACGAATACTTAACATAAACAGCAAAAATTTTAAATACTTGGTTGAAAAATAACAATAAGTTCATATACTGCAAGCATAAATTATGAATCCTTATTCTAAATTTAGTCCTTCTACTTTCAAGAAAGATCAATAAAATCAAATTTATGACACTAAAAGACCTCTTGGAACGCTTAGATGAACTAGCGACCATACTCAAATCCGCTGATGGAGCAGATGGAATGGTAAGCCGAAAAGATTTTCGTCAATTAGTAGCTACAACCGATGAAGCTGCTCAGCGACATTTATTGGAGTTGTTTTATGCTTTTATCATCAGAAAAGAAAATCGCTCTGGTGTAAGAGTAACGCATGATTTAATAGATGAGGGTATCGATTATATCAAAACGGTGATCTTACCTGAATTTGAAATTGCAGAAGTCTTTTCCAATAAAGCAGAGCAGGCAATTGCACAAATTCATGAATCTTCCCTTCCATTAGCCAATCAATTAATTCGTGCGGTCGAAGAAGAAAATTATCTAGATGCATCAGAGGTCGCTACTGAAATTGGCCGATATGCTGAAGGCTTATTCTTTGATGATTTTGGCTCAGAGGGCAGTGAAAATGTAGAAGCATTCTTCCAAGCTGCGGAGATTGACCTACTTACGCCAGAAGCATTTGCAGAAGCCTTAAATTTAGACGAAAATAATCCAAAAGAAAAGATAGAACGTTTTGAAGATATTGGTGATACCCTTGAAGTATTTGTAGAGCAACACGTTCGTTTCGGAAGAGATGAGCAAGCAGGAGCTATTGCAGAATTGCTGGAAGAATACCTTACAGACTTAAAAGTCGTTATTTTAGGAGAAGATTACAATCCAGCTGTTCCACCTGAGCATCCAACCTATATTGTAGGCATTGATCAGGATGGTAGTATCGCTGGTTTTCAAACAAAAGTTATCTGGACTTAAAGCATATTATAATGAGATTTATCGCTTTTCTTTCTTTCTTTTTGATCAGTCAAACATCATTACTTGCTACTAAATTTACAGTCCAAGTGTGGGTAAAAGCAGAACAGGCAAGTGGCCAACATCCCCTCATTCTGGGTAACAAACTATGGGATAGTAGCAAAGTGGTTGATTTCACATCCAACCACAATTTTGGAAAATCCTCAGAGAGTGGATTAGATCATGGCTGGGCGTTTGCTCTGCAAGACAATGGTGCTTGGGCATGGAATATATCAGATGGAGAAAAGCGATTGGACTATCTTCCTACGGTAGAAAGACAAAACATTTGTGATGGCGAATGGCACCACCTCGTATTCACTTTAAGTGAAAAAGAAGCCACTGCAACGCTCTACTTCGATGGTAGCCTAGTGGCTATATACAGTTTAAAAGAATTAAAGAAGCTGAACTACATCGACTTACGTAGAGATTCTTTAGTATTAGGTCAAGAACAGGTCGAATTGGATACCTTTGCTATCGACGGCCGAAGATTAGGCCGACTGCAAGTAGAAACTGTATATCGTCAAAAATCAGGAATCCGAAAAAATAAAAACCGCACTAAAGGCGGAAGTTTTAAAGTATTAAACTGGAATATATGGCATGGGGGAAGAAAAGATGGTTTGGATGGTTTGAAAAAGACCATTGGCATTATTCGCAAAAGTAAAGCGGATATCGTCACTATGCAAGAAACCTATGGATCAGGTCCCATCATTGCAGACTCTTTGAATATGATCTATTATTATCGGAGTACCAATTTGGGAATCTTTTCAAAATATCCCATTATTAAAACCCATGATTTGTATGAGCCCTTTCACTTTGGTGGGGTCACCTTACAACTTCCAGGCAGGAAGCAATTGCATGTATTCAGCACTTGGTTAAATTATTTGCCAGATATTGATGCCAGTCTTAGCGCACCTTGGCCAATAGATAGCATACTTCAAGAAGAAGAAAAAACGCGATTAAAAGAAATCAATGAAATTCTTAAATCTGTTGATCCTCTAATGAAAACAACGAATGAAGTTCCAATCATTATTGCAGGTGACTTTAATAGTCCATCTCATCTTGATTTTATAGAAGAAACAAAAGCTAGGCATAAAGATTTGATCATCGAATGGCCTGTTAGTAAAACAATAACAGCTTTAGGGTTTAAAGATGCCTTTAGAAAGATTTATCCTGATCCCTCTAAAAATTATGGAGAAACTTGGTCTCCTCGTTTTCCCGAATCTTCTCAAGAGCGAATCGATCACATTTATTTTACGCCATCCCGCTTGGAATGTACTTCTGCAAAAATGCTCAATCAAGCAAGTCCTCAATGGCCAAGTGATCATGCAGCAGTGTTAGCAACCTTCAAAGTAGTGAATTGGAAAGACTAAAAGTCTGTTGGGGATTTATGAATTGGCCTGCAACAGCTACTATTTTATACCTTTTTGCTTAAGAGATAATCACTTGGCTAAGGCTCAACTTCTATTGATTCGCATGATCGATATAAGAAGGTGTTTAGGCATTTGCGCCTAAACTAATTAGTTTTTATCCAAAAAGATGAAGCCACTATGCCTTTATATCAATATAATTGTCTTGGTAGGTTATTATTCCATTGAGGTCTTCAAGATTTTTTCTTTGCATTTTTTCAAAATGGGTAGTTCATTTCAAGTTTTTTTTGTATATTTTAAATCTACCACACAGCACACTTTCCTTTCCAAATAACAACCACAATTAAGTCCGTTTCCAGTCTGCTAAAAGTTAAGATTGCTGATTGGATGCTTTTTTCTTTAATCTTAAACGTAAAATTTATGAACCCATCAGCTTCTGTTCAGGAAATCATGCAATTATTCCGCCAAAGAGGGCAAGAGATATATTGTGAAGGTATCAATATCGTTGAGCACATGCTTCAATGCGCTAATCTAGCTGCCAAAGAGACTACTGACGAGGAAGTCATTATCGCAGCTTTTTTACACGATATAGGTCATTTATTAGATACAAAGCAATTGGAAAAATTTGATGGTGAAAACCATGCTTTCATTGGAGCAAAATTTGTTCAATCCAAGGGTTTTTCAGCAAGAATTGCTGTTCTTATCCAAAACCATGTAGAAGCCAAGCGTTATCTATCACTTGTTGATACCTCTTATTACCAGGGTTTATCGGAATTAAGCAAACAAAACTTAGACCATCAAGGTGGCCGAATGACAACTGCTGAAGCTATGGCATTTGAGGAAAGTCCATATTACGAATGGAATGTTAAGATGAGAAAATGGTTTGAAGCAGAAAAAGCTGCCATTCATCTAGAAAAGGATTTAGAGCAGTATCAAAACTTGATGCTTCATCATTTAAAATTACAAATGAACACAGTCTAAGAGCTAGAGCAATCATTTATTCTGCGAACAGAAATAGCTAAAACGGTCACCTTTGATGATATGGATTTAAGCATAAGGTATGCCTATTGCTGATCTTATTACTGCTGTTGGAATATAGATATCTATTTCAAATTTTGAATTTTTCAAATGTCTCCCCATTAAACTTATAAACCCCTTTATCAAAAGTTCCAAGCCAAAGTAGGCCTTTATTATCTTTAAAAATTGAAAAAAGTAACACTTCAGAATCCCCATCTTTTACTGGATAATGAATGAGTTCTTTTCCATTATTTCTCCAAACACCATCAGCATAGGTTACCATCCAAAGATCTCCTTCATTATCTTGGGTGATCGATAAAAAAAATGGATACGCTACCTTACCAGATACATTGAGATGACCAATTCCATTTTCTTTTTCAAAATCTATTTTATTGTTGTTTTGTGACTTAAATTTATATCGAAAGCGTGTATTATTTAGCCAAAAGAAGCCCTCTTTATCCTCAAAAATAGCACGTGATCCAAAGTCCCCACCATTGGGTGTTGTTTGTAATTGCTCTTCATAGTACCAGCCAAAAGACTGTCCATCAAATCGACAAAGACCGAGGGAGGTTGTCCCAAACCACATTACTCCTTCCCTATCTTTATAGATGGAGTAAATACCATAGGGAGAATAATTAACCACTCCTTTTTTATTGAATTCATCTTCTTGAGGTGATTTTGGAAATTCTAAATAATACAAGGCTTCACCATCATACCTGTAAGGCCCTCTTTTATTAAAACCAATCCTAAACCATAAATCACTAGGTTTTAATCTCCAATGATTAGAATTATGCTTTTCCGACTTTACCGCAAGTGTAGAAAATGATTTGCCATCAAATTTGCTAACACCTATTGTTGTTTCAAAAAACAGATTTCCAATTGAATCTTCTTGAATCTCCCTTATTTGGTTGCTGACTAATCCATCTTCTTTAGTGTAATGTATTAACTCTTTTCCATCATAGCTAAAAACCCCTTTCTCTTTACTGCTAAACCAATAATTAGACTTTTTATCCTGGTAAATAAACCAAATCGTTTCATTCATTTCAGAAACAGCTTTACCAAGCCTCCTATTATTTTCGGTAGCTTCTGATTTGCTGATATCTTTTTGTGTATGACAAAAAGGGATCGTAGATATCATTCCGATAAAAAAGATGAGATTTAAAGTATATATCTTCAATTTGATTTATTTTAAGAGTGAATGTTTTGTTGGTCTTTAACGAAAATAATAGTACATCGGCACTACTTGAATATGAGTAAAAGGGACAAACCAAATACATCTTCAAATACAATTCTAGTAATTTTTTACAAATCCATAGAAAAAAAATAGCTTTCACTCTATTAAAAGCGGTCAGCAGTCGAAGGAAATCTGCTTTATTCAATAATCTTTTTAACATTGCGGTCAAATTAGCTGGCAGAAAGGAGTCTTTTTTGTACTTTTAAAGGGTGTTCTTTCATGGCCAGCCTCCAACACATTAGTTATAAAGTATGGCAGAGCTCGACTTAGCTGACACTATTATCCGTCTTCGAAAGAATGACAAAAAGGTACTCCACGAACTATTCGAGTTGTATTATCAGCCTGTGTGTTCTGCTATTTTCAGATATATTAAAGATAAAGCCTTAGTAGAAGACATGGCTCAAAATGTTTTTATCCGCTTTTGGGAAAAACGACACAGCATTGAAGTCAACTCTTCTTTCAGTGCCTATCTTCGCCGAATGGCTATCAATGAAGCACTCGCTCATTTGCGCAAGCAAAAACACTACGAAGAAGAATTCAATCCTAATATGGTTACGGAAGTTGACCGTGGAGTGGAGCAGCAGTATCTCCACTCAGAGCTTCAACAACATGTAACTAATGCCATAAATACGCTACCTCCTAAATGTAAAATAGTTTTCCAACTTAGTCGCCATGAAGGTCTCACTTATCGTGAAATCGCTGAGCGCATGGGAATCTCGGCAAAGACCGTCGAAAATCAAATGGGAAAAGCACTACGAATTCTTCGAGAAGAACTAAAAGGATACTTAAGTTAAGTTTTTTTGAAAAAATTCTCATTCCCAATAGGGGGGAGCCAGTCCCTTATGCATCTTTATATCGGAAAATGAAATGAGTCAAATGAATGATGAACTATTTTTGGAACTAACAGCGAAGTATCTGTCGCAGGAAATTTCTGCCTCAGAACGCCAAGAACTGCTCGCTTGGGTAGCTGCTTCAGAGGACCGCCAAAGGCGTTTCGATGAAATGATCCAGTTATGGAACATCACCAGCGAATACGTAGAAGAAACTTTTGAAACCAATACTCAAAAAGCTTGGGCCAAGTTAGATAATGTTTTAGATGTACCAAGCAAAGCGGATGAAAAACCAGCACAAGAAGCCAAAGTTATTTCTTTAAACCGCTTTAAAATTTGGACGCGTGTGGCAGCAGTAATCGCATTTTTGAGTTTGGGATATTGGTTGTTTTTGAACCCTAACGCTCCTGAACCATCCATGGCAACCGTCTTTCAAACAATTGAAAATCAAAGAAAAGAAGTACAACTACCTGATGGTAGTACTGTATGGCTTAATGAAAAAACGACACTTCGATTTGTAGATAGTGCATCCATTAACGAAAGATGGGTGTCCTTAGAAGGAGAAGCTTTCTTTGATGTGGAGCGCAACGAACAAAAGCCTTTTACCATTCACGCAGGTGAATCTATAACGACCGTATTAGGAACTTCTTTCAACGTTCGAGCTTACCCACAAGAGACCATAGTAGAAATTACTGTAGAAAGTGGAAAAGTAAAACTAGAAAATAAAGTAGAAGAGGAAGTGCAATTAATAGCAGGAAAATCAGGAATCTATGACCAGAATAGTAAAAAAGTAAGCATTCGCAAAAGCAAATTAGAAAATGCCGATGCATGGCGTTCACAAAAACTTACATTCTCTCATGCTCCTCTTGAAGAAATTGCTGAAACACTTGAAAGATATTTTGACAAACAATTTATCTTCAAAAATCCTGCGCTTAAGAAATGTACTTTCCATATAGAAGAACAAGATGCTGAACTTGAAGGTATCTTAAGTATGATTGAATTTGGAAGTCCTTGGACCATCCAACGCACAGACTCAACGATCATTATTGATGGTGATCCTTCGGGATGCCAGCAGTAGTGATTGATTCTTCTTTTTTGATAGTTATCGAAAACTAAGAACGAAAAACTAGTTTGAAAAGAAACATTTATGAAAACATCGTGGCTTAACTCACTGGTACTCTTGTTTTGTTCATTAGGAGTATTAAATGCTCAACAAATGAGTAAAAAGGTATCGTTTAATTACCATAACGAGCCATTAGGGGTAGTCTTAAAAGATATTAGCCAACAACATAAGGTGCGTTTTGCTTATAGCAAAAACTATATCCCTGTAGGTCAAAAAATAAATGTTTCTGTCAAGCAAAAGCCACTAAGTCAAGCATTAGATTTGCTCTTTGAAGAAACGGCTGTCATTTATAAAAACATAAATGGTCAGATTGTCTTAAAAGTAGATAAAAGAAAACAACAATCCATTGGTCAGATTGAAACACCATTACCTAAAAAAGTTAAGCCGTTATACAGGCCAGTCATTGAAGAGCGTAAAAAGGAAAGAGAGGCTCGATTAGCGATGAACCTCCCTCCTATTGACCGAAAGGTGATGAAAGAATTACCCGGGGGCAAAAGACTAAGGACTTTTGATGCAGAAATTCTTAATTTAAAACCTATTGAAGATGTAGATCCTGAATTGGAGGAAACTAGCTTAGCACAAGTTTCCTTACTTCCTTTTTTAGGGACTAATGCCTTCAAAAGTAGAAAGGTGGTTAATAATGTATCACTTAACCTTTTCTGGGGTGCGAATGGAGGTGTAGATGGTATTGAAGTAGGTGGTTTAGTCAATAGTATCAAAAATGATGTTAGAGGCGTGCAGGTAGCTGGGCTTGGCAATACCGTAGGTGGTAATGTTACAGGCTCTCAAGTAAGTGGACTTTTTAACGCCAGTGAAGGAAAAGTTCAGGGTGTTCAGGTAGGTGGATTATTTAATCTTTCTGGCCCAGCTGATGCTGTCCAGACAGCAGGTATCTTTAATACGGCTAAGGGAAATTTTTCTGGCGTACAAGTAGCTGGATTATTCAATACAACAGCTGGCCATGCGGATGGATTCCAAGTAGCTGGATTATTTAATACAGCTGAAGAAGATGTAGAAACCCAAGTATCAGGCTTGATGAATATCGCAGGTGGTGATGTTTCTTTTGGACAGTTTAGTTCATTGTTGAACTATGCCCAAAAGGTAGATGGATTCCAAATTGGCTTAATCAACATTTGTGATTCAATCAGTGGTACGCCAATCGGCTTACTGAATATTGTAAAACACGGATATAACAAAGTAGAGTTTTCAGCATCAGAAGTGATGTATGGCAACTTTGCCTTAAAATTTGGAGCATATTCTTTTTATAACATTCTACACCTTGGTGCTCGTTGGGATGATGTGCCATATGTCGATATGGACGGTCAAGAACAGACAGGTAGATTCATCAGTTGGTCATTGGGCTATGGTATTGGTACTGCTATCCGCTTGAGTCCCTCTTGGTTGATCAATCTTGAAGCAGTGAGTATGCATGTCAATGAAACAGAATTTTGGACTAATGATCTGAACTTGTTAAATCAGTTAAAACTTTCGTTTAGCGTCCGGACAGGAAGAAGGAGCAGCTTCTTTGCCGGGCCAGTTGGTAATCTTATGTTTTCTAGAAGGTTAGATGAAGATACAGGACTAATTGGCTCTAACATTATGCCTTACACCATGTTGGATGGAATAAATAACAATCTTAGTACTAAAGCATGGATTGGTTTTAATGCGGGTATCAGATTTTAAATATCTGATTATGTTAATTTTATAAATCGTTATCGTCACATAATATAATTTACATTCGTTTGTAGTCTATTGAAATCACCTTTGGAGTACTAGCTTCTTCAGATCTAGGAAAGCTATACCCTATTTTAAAATTTGTAACAATGAAAAACGTAGTTTTAGTTCTTGGTTTTTGCATTATAACGATTAGTGCTTTCGCACAACATGAAACCGTCTTTGGAAAAGCAAGAGTTGTGGGTGGCTTTGGAGCACCTATTGTTGAATTTGGTATTGGCAATGATTTAAACACTGCTGTTGGTGGTGGAGGTGGCGTTGTCATCAATAACTTCTTCTTAGGAGGTTATGGTATAGGGAGTCTCAATTTTGACCAATTAATCAACGATGAACTTACAGAAATAGAAGTTGGACACGGAGGGTTTTGGTTAGGTAGTACTTTCAAACCACATAAAGTATTACACCTTTACGGAAGTGCTAAAATTGGATGGGGTGCCATTAGTATTCCCATAGATGACAACGACTTCCAATTCGATGACTTAGATAAAATCTTTGTAGTTACCCCAGAATTAGGTGTCGAACTTAATGTAACAAAATGGTTCAGAATAGCTGCGACTGGTGGCTACAGATGGGTTAGCGGTGCTAATGAAAGATTAGATTATAATGACGAAGACTTTAGTGGGGCAGTGGCTACACTTAACTTCCGTTTTGGATGGTTTGGATGGCATCGCAATTAAATCTCTAAAAAATACAGTTCAGTACTCAAAAATGACAACTGAGTAAAAAGAATTAGTAGGAATCACCCGATTGTTGAATATTTGTAGTGTTAAACAACCCGACTGACAATAAAGACCAAAAAGCCAGTAAGAATTGACACCCGACAAAAACAATCTTCATGCACTACAACATTGCTAAATGCTTCGTTTTCCAGTATTGGAAAACGAAGCCTGCAATCGATTCCTACCTATATTTTTCCTCAAATATTGAATAACCACTTTTTAAAAACCAAACAATCTAATATTATGAACAGAGTAAATTGGCTGATTCTGAGCAGCTTATTCTTATCCCTTAGTATGTCAAGTTGCTTCATCGACTTTGACGATGATGATGGAGGACCTTTTGGTTGCTTGGACGGTGATGGCCCTCTAGTAACTGATGAATTATTTCTAAATGACTTTGAAGGAATTGATTTAGAACTTCCTGCAACAGTGATCATTCAACAAGGACCACAGCAGCAAGTAATCGTAGAAGGCAAACAAAATATCATTGATGAACTGGACTTAGATGTACGAAATGGCATCTGGGAAATCGAAGTTAATGATTGTGTAACCGACCTAGGTCATATGACCTTTACGATTACCCTTCCTTTGATTCGTGAATTAAGCATTTCGGGCTCGGGCCAAATTATTGCGCCAGACTTCCTAAATGTAGATGATATTGAGTTGAATATCGCAGGTTCTGGTGATATGGACTTAGGTCTGAACGCAGATGACATCGATGCCGATATTGCTGGCTCCGGCCAAATTCGAGTGGAAGGCATTGCAGATGATTTAGATTTTGCAGTCTCAGGGTCTGGCGATTATAAGGGCTTTGATATGGAGTGTAATACTGCTTTTATCAGAATTTCTGGTAGCGGTGACGCAGATGTAAATGTAGCAGATCAACTAAGGGTGCGTATCTCTGGTAGCGGAGATGTGCGCTTTAAAGGCAATCCTTCTTTGGATATAAGCATCTCTGGCTCAGGAGAAGTTATTGATGCGAACTAAAAAATTATGTGTTTCTTTTGAGAGTGCGTTTCTGAGTAGTCCTGCCAAAGGCGGGACTTTCTTTTGATTATTCAACTTTTATATCTTCTCTCTTTTGTTATAGTAGTTTCTCTTCTGTAGGAATATTTTCTAGAGTATCGAATTAATCGTATTGGAAATTATTTCTGTTAAAGGAATCGGACTCATTATCGCAGCACATTGGTGCGTTTATACAGATGGGTTCGCTGCTTTTGAAAATACTTAAGTGGTTAGGCTAGAACCTATCTGCTTTCTATGGTTAATCCAAGCAAATGTTTAAATTTTTTTCATACATAACTTGATTTCTTACGACAGCAAAAAC
>JAKVCU010000135.1 GCA_022448955.1 Saprospiraceae bacterium | reverse complement strand
AAAACCTGTCTGCCTATGGCTGAATTTTATTGTACCAATTTCAGCCAGAGGCTGACAGGTTCTAGCCTAACTACTTACTATCTTCTTACTTTAATATTTTTAATTTGATCGCCTATTTGGATTTGATGAACAATATCCATACCAGACTCCACTTTACCAAAAATAGTATAATTACCATCAAGATGCGGGCTGGGCGAATGAGTAATAAAAAACTGTGTGCCTTCTGTATGGTTTCCAGCAGAGGCCATTCCAATATAACCTCCATCATTATAATGCAAAGGGGGAAGCTCTGATCGAATAGAATAGTCCAAACTGCCGTAGCCATCTCCAATCGGACAGCCCCCTTGGATGACAAAATTAGGCACTACCCGATGGAAGTTAAGACCATCATAGAATCCATCTCTTGACAACTGCATAAAATTCGCAACGGTACCTGGCGCTAAGCCGGGAAATAGTCTTAAAACGATCATTCCTCTGGAGGTTTCAATCTCTGCAACTGTTCTCTCTGTTAACTCCTTTAAGATTTTCCAATCAATAGGATGATTGAATGAAGCTTTTAAGGGTTCTGTTTGAGTACCATTGACAAAGTCGATTGCTCTTTGTAATTCATTATAAGTTTCAATTTGCTTAGGTAGCTCTAGATTACTTAGTGTTACCTCCATTTTGCCTAAGCTATCAGCATAGTTGGTTAGTGTAAAACTTGTGTTTTGGATAGCATTGGCTGCAATTGCAATCATTCCAGGATCTTTTTTATTCATGGTTTCCATGAAATATTGACATAGTTCTTTAGCTACCCTTCTGTAGCTTCCGCCAAAAAAACCTCTAAAGTTGGGTCTACTTGCAATATTTGAAAGCGCTTGTACGCTCGCTGTTCGAACAACTGGCTGCTCCGCTGGGTAGCCTTCTCTATGGATAAAGCGGTAATTCCAAGGAAATTCTGCTAAAGCAACTAAACTAGCTGCTTTTTCATATGGATCAGTACTATTCCTGAATCTATATCGTAATTCTGAATTAATAGCATCTCTAGCTTCTACCTTTCCATTAAAAAGGTGTTTATTAGCTGCTCGGTACATGCCAAGCTGAACCAGACTTGGAAGTGAATCTTTTGCTAATCGCCAGTAGTTGGTTGCTTCATCAGAGATACCTTTCTCAACAAAAAACTGCATGGCTCTCATCGCTACATGTTCTGAAGTATCTTTTAATGCCTCATAAAGTGTAGGAGAAACAGCTTCATATTCAAAATTAGTCAGTGCGCGAAGAATATTACATTTTACCCGATAATCAGTTTCCTGTCTATATTGTGCTAATAGCGTATTTAAAGCGTCTTCTGAATTTATCTTTCCAACGGCTACTGCTAAGGCCATTCGTATATTTGGATTATCTTCCTGCCGGAAGCTAGGGATTAATTGACCTGCTTTATCTTTTAGATTAATATTGCTTATCCTATAAAGATAATTAGCTGCGATAAGTTTTACGGATTCAGGGTACTGAGGATCACTTACAAGATCAACCATCCTGTCTGTTCCAGCCTGATCTATGATTTGGCGTAAGCCATATCGATAAATACCCCATGCTTGGCCTTCTAATAAAGCGGTATCTTTTGCTTCATAAGTAGAAGTGGAAGAAAGAGCGCTTAAGAAATCCGCTTTACCACATTTCCCGATAGCTTCAAGAATTGCCCGATTAGAGTTTTGATAAACGCCTGCAGTATCATATCGATCAAACGCGCTTATAAGCATTTCTGTAGCAGCTTCTTCTCCAATTTGACCTAATGAATAAGCAGCTGCAGCTCTCACCTTGTCAATACTATTTTTGAGTAGTACTCCCAAACTATCCACTGCTTCAGGTGATTTGATAGAAGCAAAAGCTAGTGCAGCAATGTACTGATAGGAGGGGTCTTTATGCCTGAAGTAAGGATATAATTTTTCTATAGCTTGTTCATCCTGAAGTTTATAGATAGTTTGGAATAAGGAATCTCTATAGTCCAGTTTGACTTCTGTCAGTTTTTCTTCTTGATAAGGAACACAGCCCCATTGAGAGAAAAAGAATAATAGAATAAAGTAAAGAACAATCTTTTGATTCATAGTCAAAAAGCTTTATCCAAGCAGTAGGGATCGCATTTGCTCTCCTGCTTAAAAGACTTGAATGATTGGTTTGTAAAATCTAAATGGCTCTAAATTTCTTGCTTTATTGGTTAATTGGATCGGTTTCCTCTCCTTCAATTTTTTCATCACCGAATAGATCCTCTGAGAAATCTTCGTCAAAGCCTTTGTTAATATCTAGGTTATTATTTTGATTATAAAGCTCACAATCAATAACTATACCTAAATCTCCAGCTGGGCGATAGAATTTAGATTTGGTCTCGAATTCTAAGTTTTCGTCTTCTTCAATCTTTTTCATCAGGGATTTAAAAATGGGCTTAGCCATAAAAGCACCCTGCCCATAGGTTAGGTCTAAAAATCGAATCCAACGATCTTCACCACCAACCCAAGTTCCAACGACCAATTCAGGTGTAAAGCCCATAAACCAACCATCCACATGGTCATTGGTTGTACCCGTTTTTCCACCAACCTCACTCTTTAATGGTCCTACATAACCGGCAGATGACTTCAGCATATCCACCATCACGTAGTTTGCGTTTGGCTGCAAAGCTGGGCGCTGTGCCTGAGATTCATTACTGTAGATGACTTTGCCGTCTTTATCCTCAATTTTTAACAGAAAAATAGGTTCTATGTAGGTTCCATTGTTAGCAAAGGTAGTATAGGCTCCCGTCATTTCCATTACGGATAAGTCTGTCGCCCCAAGGCATATAGATGGCGTGCGAGGCACACGGTATCGGCCATTAGAGTATTTTTCATTCTTGTCAATACCCATTTCATGAATTAGATCAATAACTGGGATAGGAGAGTCTAGTTCTTTCATCAATTGAGCAGAGACGGTATTTTTAGATTGCTTCAAGCCCTCTCTTAATGTAAGTAACTCACCAGAATATTTTCCATCCGAGTTTCTTGGCGTCCAAGGTTCGCCAAGAAAGAAATTACCATCACCTGGGCTAATAGTAATGGGAACATCTAATACTTCATAGCAAGGAGAAAATCCTTGCTGTGCAATGGCTGTTGCATAAACGAAAGGCTTAAAGGTGGAGCCTACTTGGCGATTAATTCGAACATGGTCATACTGGAAATATTTGTGATTGATACCTCCAACCCATGCTTTAACATGACCTGATTTGGGATCGACGGCTACAACGCCTGTTTGCAAAAACATGCGGTGATAACGAATAGAATCATAAGGAGACATCATGGTATCCGCTTCCATTTTAGCATTGTAGGCAAACACCTTCATCTTTGTAGGTGTATTAAAGCTTTGATCTACCCTATCTTGTAATTGTTCCCATTTTTTGATGGCTTCTGGAAACAATTCGCTTTTCATCACTTGACGGTATGCTTTAGCTAATTTGGAGCTAATGAGTTCTTTTTTGACTAATTTATTAATGATGCCCTTTTTGTCGTATTCTTGAACCATACGGTCGATTTCACGATCATCATCATGGAAATTGAATGTAGGAAACTCTTTTTTGAGCTTTCCGAGTATATTTCCAAGATAAGTTTGGCGTAAGCTTTGATAGCGTTCTGATTCCCTCAAGATACGGGTAAGTGCCATTTGGCGGATTTCAACAGGCACCTCAGACTGAGAAGTAGGGGATCGATATTTCCACGGGTCTCTTTTTTGCCAGGTTCTATTTAGGATTTTTTGGCGTTTTGGCATTACTTCTCGAACGGATGCTTCAGCATGCGCTTGAATAATTGGATCTAGGGTAGTGTATATTTTTAAACCATCTTTATAAATATTGTAGGGCTTACCATCAGGCTTTTTCTTTGCGTCCGTGCGCAAAACTCGCTTTACATCCTTGGCCAGCTCCATACGAAAGTAAGGAGCAAGGCCATCCACATGGGTTTGTTTTTGGTAATTTAAGCCAAGCGGTTTATTCTTAAGTGTATCGTAGGCCACTTGATCCAACATCCCGTTTTTTACCATTTGTTTTAAGACAACCATTCTACGATGAAGGACTGTATCTTGCCAACGAAGAGGATTAAATAAAGAGGGGTTTTTAAGCATACCTACAAGTACTGCAGCTTCATTCATTTCTAAGTCTTTAGGAGCTTTCGCAAAATAAATCTCAGAGGCAGCTTTAATACCATATGCACCATTAATAAAACTAAACTTATTAAGGTACATCGTCATGATTTCTTGTTTTGTATACTTTCTTTCAAGTCGAACAGCAATAATCCATTCCTTAAATTTCTGGAATGCTCTGTCAATTATGTTTCTTGCAGCTACGCCTGTGAATAGTTGTTTGGCCAATTGCTGTGTGATAGTACTTGCACCACCAGAGCTACGATCACCCAGTATTACTGTTTTTACAGCAACCCTTCCTAATGCTTGGAAGTCAATCCCACAATGATCGTAAAATCTTTCATCTTCTGTAGCCAAAAGGGCATTAACTAAATTCGGGGAGAGGTCTTCAAATTTTACAGGTACGCGGTTTTCTGTATAATAACGACCGAGTACTTCACCGTTAATCGCAAAAACCTGAGAGGCTTCTTCACTTTCTGGGTTTTCAAGTTGCTCTACAGAGGGTAAGTCAGTAAATGAAAGGCCAATGAACAAGAGAATAATCCCTAGAATGCCTGCTATAGTGATCAACCACATTGCTCTGACAATTCTTTTATACCAGATATGGTCTGTACCATTTAAGAAATAATCTAATATCTTTCGCATATAATATAGTCCTATGTGTTTTCGTAATTAAAGATACAAATTCTCCTTTGCTATCGCTCTAAATTAATTAGCAAATAAGTTGTTATAGTATCTTAAACTTTCTGTAATCAATATTTCGTCAGCTGTTTGATTGATAATTGCTTTTCCTACCGGGTAAATGAGACTGAAGTTGATCTCGTTATTTTCGTTCTTTTTATCATTTGACATTAATGATAAATAAGTTGGAAATGCAGATTCAGGTAATGGCTTAGGATCGTATATTTTTAGAATAAATTGTACAATTTCTTTTAGTTCAAGGCCTGATAGGCCTACTTTTTTGTGCGATAAATAAGCTTCTGTAATAAATCCAATAGCAATGGCTTCGCCATGTAAAAGGGGGACCTTGGTTTCCAATGCATAGCCTTCTACAGCATGTCCTATTGTGTGTCCAAAGTTCAAAGCTTTCCTCCAACCTTTTTCAAAGGGATCTTTTTCCACTACAGCTTGCTTAATTTTTAGAGAAGGCACTAAAAAACTACTCCAATCTATTCCTTCTAAGCTTTGTAGCTGCTTAATTTTAGACCATTGCATCAAATCAGCAATCAAACTGTGCTTTATAATTTCTGCAAAACCCGATCGAATTTCTCGAAAAGAAAGTGTTTTTAGAAAAACGGCATCCACGAATACGGCCTTTGGGTTATTGAAAATCCCTATACTATTTTTAATTTGCATAAAATCAACACCTAACTTTCCTCCAATAGATGCATCGACCTGTGAAAGTAAGGTGGTTGGTATCTGAATAAAGTCAAAGCCTCTTTTGAAGGTGCTTGCGCAAAAACCTCCCATATCACCAATGACCCCACCTCCTAAGTTAATGAGTAATCCTTTTCGATCCATTTCTGCATCCATCATTTTTTCCCAGATATACTGGCAGGTCTGGATATGTTTATGTTGTTCCCCCGAAGGAATTTGAATGATGGTGAATTTGAGATCTCGTATATTCTTTTCGAGCAGAGGAAGACAATGGTCTTTTGTATTATCATCAACTAGCACAGCGATTTTGCTGTAGCTATTTTCCGAAAGGAACGATTGGAGTTCCTTCCAAATACTGCCCACAAAAATATTGTAATCTGCTAGCCGAATTATTTCCATTGATCGTAAATTATTTCTTTTACAAAAGTAGCTTTCTATTTGATTATTTCGGCTGGGTTCAAGTAGATGTTGCAAATATATGATTAAGTGTAGCAGATGGATTATTTTTTGCAATCATTAATATCAATTTTACTTTTAACATCTACTGACCATGCAGCTGGTTTGTCAGAGAAAAGGATTTTTGTTTTGGCCCAAGTGGCTTTAAAGAGATCAGAATATCGATATTTATTAAGATCCTCTTCGCTATCCCAATAACTGTAGGTGAAAAAGACATTAGATGGTTGACGAGCATGCCACAACTCTAGATGCTGACAGCCAGGAAACTGGCGTATTTTATGCTTAGATGTTTCAAAGATTTGGATAAAATCTTCCACTTTATCTTTTTGGAACGTTAATTTTACTATTCTTTTGATCATATTTAGGATGCAGTTGAAAAGTCAATTTGGATAGTATCTTCCACTTGTAGACCAAAGAGCGTACTTGCTTCACCCATATTTACTGCAATTTCTAATTGTTGTGCATGGTTGAATAGGCAAAGTAGTTCACCAATACCTACATCGTGATAATGGCTAGATAAGTGTTTTATAGGGTCATGTCGTTTAAAAAATATCTTAAATTTTCTATTATTTTGAATTTCTTCAAACAAGGTTTTGGTAATATTTGTAATCACATTGCCATAACGATCAATATGAATAACTGAACCTCTAATTTGATGGGGACTGATCACAGGTCGGAGGGTGATCCGTTCTAACTTTTCTTTTGTTGATGACCCAATTTCGTTCATAGGTAATGCATTGGAGAGCTTACCTATAGCATTTGCATAAGCAGAGACTATAGGGAAATGATCACCTTTGGGTAAAGAGAGTTCAAACATAGCTGGAATGGTATTTTCAAAAATGAGGGAGAAAAGGCCATTATCAGGTGCTATGAAAAAGTGTTCACCGTATTCACAAGCCAAATATCTACAATCTTTTTGGTAATAATCATTTACGCTAATGAGGTGGATACTCCCTTTCGGGAAATGATGCCATGTGTTTTTAAAGATGTAAGCCGCTTGAACAATATCATAAGGCTCGATATCATGCGTAATATCGACTAACTTGATTTGGTCATTTTTGGTAAGTATAGCTCCCTTAAGAATAGGGAGGTAGAAATCGTGCCATCCAAAATCTGAAGTAATTGTTACAATTGGCATGTATTACTCTAATTAGTCTTTTGGTGAATGCGTAAAATTAGTCAATGTAATGCTGAAAAAGAAAAAACAAAATGAGGCAATTAGAGAAAGAACATTTTTTTAGAAATAAATCTCTGTTTTACCTGTCAATTGTCTAACTTTGCTTTTGTAAAAAAACAAGATATGGCGTGTCGTTGTCACGTTGATTATAAGATAAAATTTGGACTGCGAATTAGGCCTTCATTTATTCTGTATTAAAGTGGGTTTAATTCGCAGCTTTATTTTGAACCTATTTTGCAAAACTTAGGTTAAGCATCTAGGGGAATCCCATATTAGTAAATCAAGGCTTTAGATAACCAGGCCTTACAAAAATGGAGAAATCTATTGAGCGAAATTATTCTTACAATTGATGGCGTTGATCCAGTAGCGTTGTATGGTGAAAAGAATGTCAAACTCAATCTGCTAAAACAAGCTTTCCCAGAAGTGACTATTACCTCTAGGGGTAATAATCTAAAGATCTCGGGCGAGAAGAAATATACCCAAAAGGCAAAGAGTAAGTTTGAAATAATGGTTAGAATTCTGAAAGAACATAAAGAACTTCCTGTTCAGATGGTCGAAGACATCATGAGCGGCTCTAACCCTTATGAACATCTTTTAGGAGAGAGTAAATCTAAGACCATCTTATATGGTCGAAGTGGTAAACCCATTAAAGCTAAAACTAGAAACCAAAAGTTATTAGTAGATGCTGCAGAAGCAAATGACATCGTATTTGCGGTAGGGCCTGCAGGTACAGGTAAAACCTATACTGCGGTAGCTATGGCTGTAAGAGCACTTAAGAATCGAATGGTAAAGAAGATCATCCTTACGCGACCTGCTGTAGAAGCAGGAGAAAGTTTGGGTTTTTTGCCAGGTGATCTGAAAGATAAAATCGATCCTTATTTGAGACCACTTTATGATTCTTTGGACGATATGCTTCCTGCAGATAAGCTTGCTCACTTTATGGGGACTAGAGTCATAGAGATCGCTCCTTTGGCATTTATGCGTGGACGAACACTGGACAATGCGTTTATCATTTTGGATGAAGCACAAAATTGTTCTACCATGCAGTTGAAAATGTTCTTGACTCGTTTGGGGCCAACTGCAAAGTGTATCATTACGGGTGACTTATCGCAAATTGATTTGCCTTATCATCAAAAATCAGGTTTACGCAGAGCAATTGACTTACTGAGTCCGTTAGATGGTATTGCAAAAGTGAAGCTTACAACGGACGATGTGGTACGTCACCGTCTAGTGAAAGCAATCATCAAAGCTTATGACAAATCAGATCAGGAACGTCAAAAACTCAAAAAAGAGCGAGAAGCTGAGAAAGCTAAAGCGGAGAAGAAACTGTAAAAAATTACATGGCATATAATCTAGAGAAAATGCAGTATCAAATTAGCATTCAAAAAAACAGAGAGAAAGAATTTCTTCAAATGATTCACGTGCTAACAGAGCTCGGTGTTGTTAATCATCTTGAAAAAATCCAAACGCATGGTGCACAATCGGATATTCCAAAAAGAGAAGACTTTGAAGAAATCTCTGAGGAGTTTACAGCTGATTTAGCATTAAGTGAATTTGAAAGTAGATATCGAGATTTAGTAGATTAGGCTGGAAGTAAGCTGTTTTACTTTATTCTTAAATGTATTTTCTTCAAAAACAATTTTGTTGTTGATTTAAATCCATAGTTTTGCAAACGGAACTATGGATTTATTTTTTGAAAAATTTAGTTGATGAGTAATCCTTTTTTGATATATAAGGCAGATAAAAAAATTGCAGGTGAGATTACTTTGGCAGGATCCAAAAGTATCAGTAATCGCGCATTGATTATCCGTGCGTTATCAAAAGATCATTTTCAGCTTGATCGTTTGGCTAATGCGAAAGATACAGAGTTATTGATCAAGTTGTTGGAGAGTAAGGACGAGCTTAGAGATGCAGGTCCTGCGGGAACTACATTTCGTTTTATGACGGCTTATTTATCTAGCAAGGAAGGTGCTCAAGTTTTGACTGGCACTGAGCGTATGAAGCAACGCCCGATTGGTGTTTTGGCGGAAGCCTTAAAAAAGCTAGGTGCTAAAATTGAGTATCTAGGTAAGCCAGGCTATCCACCTTTAAGGATTGGCTCACCAGAAAAATTTGGTCAGGAAAAGGAGTTGTCCATTGCTGCCAATACAAGTAGTCAGTATATTTCTGCTTTATTGATGTTAGCTCCGACGCTTCCAAAGGGGCTTAATTTGCACTTAGAAGGTGATATTGTATCTCGCTCTTATATTGAAATGACCCTCAATTTGATGCAATATTTCGGAGTACGATATAGCTGGGAAGGTAATATTATAACAATAGACCCGCAGGCATATAAAGGGAAAAATTTTATTGTAGAGGCCGATTGGTCAGCTGCTTCCTATTATTATGCCTTAGCCGCTTTTGCGGGCGAACTTGATCTGCAGTTGAATGGATTGTTTGAAGATAGCGTACAAGGAGATGCTGCATTAGTTGAAATTATGAAACATTTTGGGGTAAGGTCCACTTTCAATGAAAATGGTGTGCACTTAAGTAAGATCGAAGGGCATCAATTACCTGAAGTCTTTGAGTGGGATTTTATTCTTTGTCCAGATATCGCACAGACTTTGGCCGTTGTTTGTGCAGGTTTGGGTGTAAGAGGTCGGTTTACTGGACTTTCTACGCTTAGAATTAAAGAAACAGATCGTATTGTGGCCTTAGAAGTGGAGCTGGCAAAAGTGGGAGTGAAGGTATATGAAGACTCCACAACAGAAGGCCTCCTTATTGTAGAAGGGCTAGCAGATCTTTCGCAAAAACCTACTTTTGATACTTATGAAGATCATCGTATGGCCATGGCTTTTGCACCATTTGGGATGTTGGGGCAAATTAAGATCAAGGAACCAATGGTGGTTGTGAAATCCTATCCAGATTTTTATGAGGATTATGAAAAAATAGGATTTAGGGTGGAGAGATAAAAAAAGCGGTTCCAATTGGAACCACTTTTTTTATTATTTGGAGTTTTTTAATTCAAGCACTTTTATTTCAACCCTTTGATTTTTACGTCTCCCAGCTAGGGTTTTGTTATTGGCTATTGGTCTGCGTTTGCCATATCCTCTAGGTTCGAGTCTTTCATTAGTAATTCCCTTTTGGATAAGATAATTAACGACAGCTTCCGCTCTTTCTTTAGAGAGGCGATCACATATTTCATGAGAAGGCAGGTTATTGGTATGTCCACCTACTTCTACAATAACATCTTGATGTGTATTGAGAAAGGTATAGATTTCATTTAGTATAGGGTTTGATTCTTTTGTGATAATTGCTTTATTGGCTTCAAAATAAAGATTATCAATTCTGATCGTTTGACCTTTTCGGAGTTGAGACTTTTTCAGACCAGCGATGGTTACTTCTGGCTCATTATTTAATTGTGGCTCGGGCTCTGGTTCTGGTGTTACAGGCTCATCGATGACAATTGGTGTTGGTTCTGGTTCTGGTTCAAGAGAGCTTACAGCTGGTTCGGGTGTTGTAGATGGCTCTGGTGTAGCAGGTGGTTCTGGTGTAACAGGTGTTTTCTCAACAATTTCTTGGGGCACTGAATTATCCTCTTGAGTTTCATCACAAGGAATTGGAACGATAGCAGAGGCATTATCCAAAAGAATGTTACCGTTATATGGGAACAAAGTAGGTGTATTATAATATGCGCGGAAAGTGATGTAGTTATAATTTCCTCTTGGCTCAAACTTAAACTTATATTCCAGCCAACGATTATTGATGATTACACCTGACTCACCAATCAGTTCCTGATCCGTATCACAGTATCCATACCCTCCATAGATGCGAAGTTTAGCAGGCGTGACATAATTAACTTGTTGATCGTTTTGCCGGCTAAAGCTAATGTATAGTTCAGAGCGACATAGATAAATGCTAAATTCATAGCACTGACCTTTTTTCATTGGTCTACTTAAGCGCTGAGAAACGGATTCATAAGTATCGTTATCTCTTACCACCATACCAAGGTAGGTATTTCCATCAAAAGCTGCCTTTGAAACACTAAACTCGCCGCTTGGTTGGGTATCGGGGGCTGATTCATCAGGAAAAATCATTTCTCCACAATCACGCCAGCCCCTGGGCTGTCTACTTGCTCTTGGAATATCCTCAAAGGAAGGATTGGTTAAAAGAATAGGTTCACCTTGTGCTAATGCTGTTTCAGGAATAGAAAAGCAAAAAACTAGGATGAATAAAAAAATATGATGCAACCTCATAAATACAAAATTTTTCAGTTGAAGGATGTAGCTCATAATATGTATGATACTCTAAAATCCTTGAAGAGTTTCATCCTTTTGCGAAAGCTTAAAAAATTAAGTCAAAAGTTTTTAATGAACATAAGCACACCTCAGTTCAAACACATAACGTTTTGAACACCGGAATGATTATACCATGAGTTTTTTATCTTTTTTGGATCATAGAATAATGCACGGGGGCAGGGTATTTTAATAAAAGACTGCTCCTTATTAAGATTTGTTGCATCCCTGTAGCTTTTTGCACTATTATGTACAAAAAGATAATAAAACTTAAAGGGCTTTTGCTTTTCGACGAAATATTTACCGAAATTCTAATTTTAGAAGTAGAAATACAAGTTTTTGCCACATTATTGCTCGAGCAAAAACTTGTATTTGTCGATTTCTTTATTTGAAAGCGTTCAATCCTGTTACATCCATACCTGTAATTAAAAGATGAATATCATGAGTTCCTTCGTAAGTAAGTACAGTTTCAAGGTTCATCATGTGGCGCATCACGGGGTATTCATTAGTAATACCCATACCACCATGAATTTGGCGAGCTTCTCTTGCGATTTCTAATGCCATATTAACATTATTACGTTTGGCCATAGAAATTTGAGCAGGTGTTGCTTTGCCTTTATTGGCCAGTGAGCCTAATCGCCAAGCTAGAAGTTGTGCTTTAGTGATCTCTGTAATCATTTCTGCCAGTTTCTTTTGCGTAAGCTGGAATTGACCGATTGGCTTACCAAACTGTTCTCTTTCTAAAGAATAACGAAGTGCAGAATCATAACAGTCGAGTGCTGCTCCGATAGCACCCCAAGCGATACCATAACGTGCTTTCGATAAGCAAGAGAGTGGCCCCTTCAAACCTACCACTTCTGGGAGGATATTTGCTTTGGGTACACGTACATCTTCAAAGACTAACTCTCCTGTTATCGAGGCGCGTAGCGACCATTTTCCATGAATTTCAGGAGCATGGAAGCCTTTCATATCTTTTTCTACAATGACACCTCTAATCTTTCCTGCTTCATCTTTAGCCCATACTACAGCGATATCGGCCACTGGTGAATTAGTAATCCACATTTTTGACCCATTCAGGATATAGGCATCCCCATCATCTTTGATGTTAGTAACCATTCCGCTTGGATTAGAACCATGATCGGGTTCTGTCAATCCAAAACAACCGATGAATTCACCACTTCCCAGTTTGGGTAAATATTTTCTACGTTGTTCTTCAGAACCAAATCGGAAGATAGGATACATCACTAAAGAACCCTGAACAGAAGCCATAGAACGAATACCTGAATCACCACGTTCTAATTCTTGCATAATAACACCATAGGCGATTTCATCCATTCCACCACCGCCATACTCTACAGGAAGACTAGGGCCGAATGCGCCAATTTCTGCTAGTTCTTTAAATAGATGTGTTGGGCACTGTGCCTTTTCTGAGTATTCCTCGATAATTGGAGAAACCGACTGCTTTACCCAAGTGCGAACAGCATCGCGCGCTAACAAATGGTCGTCATCTAATAATTCATCGATATTGTAATAATCGTGATGTTGATAACGGTCTTCTTTTGCTTTTTTTTCGATGGTATGTATTCCGTTAGAATTTGTCTGCATAGTTTAGCACAATTTTTTGGTTAGGATCTAAAATCCAGATCAAATCATAATTTTTAAAAACTTGCTTGGAAATTGTTTGGGACCTTCAGTAATAACCCTTAGTTATTGGGGATCAAAAACTAAATGTATTCACAACAAAATCAGCCCAAAAACAAGTTTTTAAAAGTATTCTAGGCAAAAGTACAGATTTCGGCAAAATGTTTCATTAAGTGGCAAGATAAAGGATATAAATTTGACATTATTCATAGAGAAAGCCTTGGCTTTTACCCAAAAAGCTCTTTTGGTTGAAGAAAAGTAAGTATTCTGACCAAAAAATTAGGAGCTGTGAAATTTCAGTCAATGGCTGAAAGGCTTAAGTTAGTTCAAAAATGGCGTGTCACTTTTCTATCGTCATTAACTTACTATTTTTGTGTGGGCGATTATCGTTCTGCAGCTGGGATTAGTTGTAAAAGCAATTTCTGCTAGTTGCTTATTTGGTGGGTTTTTAATTAGAAATTAGTTTAAAATAATAGTTGATGGCTTTAATTGCATTAGAGGATGTCCAGTTTTTTTCATACCATGGATTTTATGAAGAAGAACAAATATTGGGAGGGGAGTTTATTATTGATCTTTATGTAGAAACTCAGATCATGCGAGCGGCACGTTTGGATGATTTGGCAGATACCGTGAATTATGAAACCTTGTATTTTATTTGCCAATCAGAAATGAAAAAGACAAGAAGCTTAATTGAAACGGTAGCTCAAAGCATTGTTGATCGAATTGAAACACTTTTTGATAGCGTCAGAGGAGTAAAAATACGCTTGCGCAAACTGAATCCACCAATGGGGGGTAGAGTTGGCAGTGCATTTGTAGAAATCGAAACTGGTTCTTTTAGGAAGCGTTAGTATAAGAAATAACATTTTGATAACAAATAGCATCAAAGAAATAACATTTTAGAATGTAATCTTTGAAGTTAAATTACGTCTATTTAAAGTAGCCAAAGTAATCGGCGATTCTTTAAGCAATTAAAACTTCAATTATGTTTAAACAATTAACCGCGTTTATATTTATTTTTTCTCTAATGTCGTGCTCTGCTCAAGATTTACAAAAAGCAATGGATATTGTAAATGCAGCTGGAGGAGATGGTTTGACGACTGCTCAGATTGGGGGTGGATTGAAAGAAGCTTTAGATCAAGGGATCACAAAAGGTGCACGACGTCTTTCGCAGAAGGATGGTTATTTCAAAAGTACTTACAAGATTCTATTACCGCCAGAGGCTAGAGAAATTACTAACAAACTAAAAGGTGTACCCGGTTTCGCTCAGGTAGAAAATACGATCCTAGAAAAGATTAATAGGGGGGCAGAAGATGCAGCAAAGAAGGCGACACCTATTTTTGTTAGTGCAATTAAAGCTATGACTTTTCAGGATGCTATGGGGATCTTAATGGGGGAGAAAAATGCCGCTACTGCCTACCTAAATAGTAGAACTTATCAAAGTTTGTATGCTGAGTTTAGTCCAGTAATCATTAACTCATTGGATAAATTTAAAGCAAGAGAATACTGGGCAGATGCTGTAAATGCATACAATAGGATTCCTTTTGTCAAGAAAGCGAATCCTGATTTAGCGGATTATGTTACTTCACAAGCATTGGAGGGTCTATTCTCTATGGTAGAAAAGGAAGAGTTGAATATTCGTAAAAATGTAGGTGCCCGTACTTCTGATTTGATGCGGAGGGTTTTTGCGAAGCAGGATAACTAATTCGGTAACGTTATTCAGCGATAATAATAAAAGATTCTATTCTGGAGTCAATAAAAAGTCTTTTAGGTAGCTTTTATCTAAAAGACTTTTTTGTTTTAAGTGGGTTAATTATAATTTCGCTCAGAAAATAGAACCAAATTATAAATCATGATTAAAGTAGGAATTATTGGTAGCGGCTCTATGGGAACAGGAATTGCCCAAGTGGCTGCTACAGCTGGACATGAAGTGTTGTTGTGTGATAATAATCCAGAGGCACTGAAACGAGCAAAAGCATATCTCGAAAAGATAATGAATCGTCTGGTAGAAAAAGGGCGAGTTAGCCGATCGGATGGAGAGGCTATATTGAGTCGTATTCAATATGTTGATTCTGTATATGCATATAATGATACAGGCTTAGTAATTGAGGCAATTGTAGAGAATTTGGATATCAAAAAAGCTGTTTTTGAGCAGCTAGAGGATATTGTATCTAGTGATTGTATTTTGGCGTCCAATACTTCATCTCTTTCTATTGCCTCTATTGCAAGTGCTTGCAAAAAGCCAGAACGTGTATTAGGTATTCATTTTTTTAATCCAGCTCCTTTAATGAAGTTGGTGGAAGTTATTCCTGCGATACAGACGGATGTTTCTTATTTGACGAAAGTCACTAAGTTAATAGATACATGGAACAAAGAGGTAGTCGTAGCAAAAGATACACCTGGCTTCATTGTAAATAGGGTAGCTCGGCCTTTTTATGGAGAAGCCTTGAGAATATATGAAGAAGGGATTGCTGATATCCCAACCATTGATTGGGCAATGACAGCCTTAGGAGGATTTAGAATGGGGCCATTTACTTTAATGGATTATATTGGGAATGATATCAATTATACGGTAACAGAAACTGTTTTTAAGGCATTTTATTATGACCCTCGTTACAAGCCTGCTTTTACGCAAAAGCGACTTTCTGAGGCAGGTTATTTAGGGCGAAAAACGGGTAGAGGGTATTATGATTATAAAGAAGATGTGGAGAAGCCAGAAGCGAATAAAGATGATCAGCTTGGCCAGCAAATAGTAGATAGAGTGGTGACGATGCTAATCAATGAAGCCGCAGATGCACTTTACTTAAATATAGCCAGTAAAGAAGATATAGATACTGCGATGACTAAGGGAGTGAATTATCCTAAAGGACTTTTAAAATGGGCAGATGAGATTGGAATTGTAAGAGTTGTAAAACGGATGGACGATTTGTACCAGGAGTACCTAGAAGATCGCTATCGTTGTAGTCCTTTATTACGGAAAATGGCAAAAGAGGGAAAAACTTTTTTCTAGGTATTGCAGTCAGGAATTTGGGGGGAGTAGAAGCAATGCCCCATCCTAATAACAATCAATAATACTTTTATAAAGTAGATGAGAGAAATAAGCGTTCAAACTCGTATTTTATCTTCTAAAAAATGCTACTAGCGATAGATATTGGAAATACAAATGTTGTTCTTGCCTTACATGACGGGAATAATTGGGTGGGTACTTTGAGAATACCAACCTTGGTGGAAGAATTGTCATTGTACTATAAGATGAGAATTGTAGATTATTTCTTAGAACAGAAAATTGGCTTACAAGATGTTAAAAAAACAGTTTTGAGTAGTGTGGTTCCCGATTTAAAAATAATATTTGAAGCCATCTTACAAGAGTTATTTAATCAGACACCGATTATTGCTCATCCTTCCTCTTATTCTAAGGTAAGTTTATCCATAGATCGGCATGATGAAATAGGGACTGACCTGTTTGCAAATGCAGTTGCTGCTTATAAGTTATTCCAGAGAGATTGTATTGTCGTGGACTTTGGGACTGCACTGACGTTTACGGTAGTAAGTGGAGAGGGCGTGATTCAAGGCGTCAATATTGCACCAGGCATAAAAACAGCTATTCGATCATTGATGTTGAATACAGCACAACTGCCTGAAGTTCCTCTGCAAATGCCGAAGACGGTTATTGGTAAAAATACGACAACGGCCATTCAAAATGGTATATTGAGAGGATACATTGGATTGGTACGATATCAAATTGAATGTATTCGTAAAGAATTAGGAATGCAATATATTGCTGTAGCTACGGGAGGTTTATCTGGGGTATTAATAGATTTGGAAGATGATTTTGAATTTGTAGATAAAAACTTGACTTTGGAGGGATTGCGTTTGATAGGGGAGGGGTAAAATAAATACAGGCTCGCTCTTTAAAAGAGCAAGCCTGTAGTGATTTATCCAAAAACTAAAAGTTTATTTTAAGATGACTTTTTCAACAGCTAATTGTTGATCAGCGGCTACTTGTACAAAGTAAAAACCAGCTGGTAGGCCACTTACATCTACTGGGACAATTTGTCCATTCATTCCAATATTCACGCGTGTCTCAAATAATTGAACACCAGACGCATTTACTAAAGTAACCATTACTTCCTGAGCTTGCTCAGTCGAAATAGCTACATTCAATAAATCTTTTGCTGGATTAGGGAATACTGATACATTTGTAGGTGTATCTATTGAAGTGATAGATGTTGGATCTCCTACTTCTACTACTGTACCTTTTGCAGAAGCTTCATCACAGGCGGTATCTCCCTCATTGGAAGTTACACATGCCTCACTATTATAGTTGTACATATCGATTATTTCGATATCATCGACGGTCCAACCTTGAGCAGCTGTATTTGCATCAGAACCAAAGCGGAAACGAAGGTATACAGATTCTCCTGCCCACTCTTCGAGCTCGACATAAGAAGTCACAACGCCATTACTATTACCCCAGAAGCCACTGATATTAGGAATAGCAAATGCAGCATAAGCTAACTGTCCACGGTAAGAACCTCTAAATATATTTTCTGCCTCGATCGTTTGCCATTCAAAACCATCTGTAGAGATTTGAATAATACCTCCATCGCTTCCTGGTTCTGTTATGTAGCGATGGTTGAAACGAAGAACTGGCTGATCTGCATCTAGTTCAATTGGATTCAAGGTAAATAAAACTTGATCATTATCTGTTTCTGTATTAGGAACAAACCAAGAAAGGGCATCTGTAATTGGATCGTCTCCAACAAAATTCCATATATCAACACCTTCTAATGCATCAATACCAAACTGGTCGAATGCATCTTCGGCACCATCATAGAAGGAACTAACAGATACTAATTCGTCCGCTGAGCTTAGGTTGTATGTAATTGTTACACTTTCGCCAGTAGCAAGGTCTCCTATTTCGAAAGTTAATAAGTCAGCTGTAGCAGTGGGTTCGTTGGCTCCAGAAGTACTACCTGCGATGTAAGATGCACCCTCAGGGATTTCATCTGTAACTACTACACCACTTACCGTTTCTTCTTTGTGATTAGTTACTACTACTGTAATTTCAAAATCATCACCTGCTTCAATTAGATCAGTGGATGATTTAGCAATTTTAAGTTCTTTTATACAATCTGGACGAGGTTCAAAGCTCATGATACCATCATTACGATCATTATTTGAACCTTGGCTAGCACCCCAACCGAGGCCACGTTTCGCGAATACTTCCCAGATTAGACATTCATTTACACCATCGTTGTTAATTAGGTCAGCTGCAAGGATACCATCCCTTACATCTACAAAGCCAGGATTACAAGATTGAATTTTTAACCCGTCTATTACTAATTGGATGGCCATATTATTACCACCAGTACCATTAATCTGGTCTTCATCGAAACC